>JBGATY010000138.1:0-10158 GCA_044228955.1 Planctomycetota bacterium
CGGTGGTGAGCCGCTCGCGTTCCCCGCGTTCGTCGGCGGCTTGAAAGGCATGATCGGTGCGCGGCGCCTGCACCTCGAGACCGCCGGAGCCCATCCGCGGGCGCTCGCCGCGGTGATCGAGCGCTGCGATCACGTGAGCCTCGACTTGAAGCCCGATTTCGACCTCGATGCGCCGGTCGAACTGACGCACGAACTCGCGTCGAAAGAGCGCGCGCCGCGATCCCGCGAGGAATGGGCGCTGGCGCGCAAGGCCTGTCTCTCGCTCGTCGACGGCCGCGACGCATGCGGCAAGATCGTGGTGTCCGGCGGCCGCGACCCGGCGCTGTTCGCGCCGCTGTTCGACGAGATCGAGGAGCATGCACCGACGCTGCCGGTCTACCTTCAGCCGGCTAGCGCGATGAACGGAGTGCCGTCACCGACGATGGCCGAACTCGAGATCGTGCTCGAGTCCGCTCGCGATCGCGATCTCGACGTGCGCGTGGTGCCGCAGGTGCACCGATTCCTCGCCATTCCCTGAACGGTCACGGCGCCTGGGCCGACCGGATCGCGCACGCGTGCACGACGACCGCCGGTCGCATGTCCGTCGGGCGCAGCATGATCTCGTACTCGCCGTCCTGTAGCGGGACCACGACGTCGCGCGTCTCCCGACCGCGGCCGATGGGCAGCTGTGTGCGCGCGATCCGCGTGAACGCGCCGTCCGGCAGACGCCGCCATATGACGTCGAGCGATGCCGGCTCCTCCGCCTCGAGGTCGACGAGCATGCGCACTTCCCCGCTCTTCGGCACGCGAATCGGGCCGAGGACGAGGCCGTCCTTCGCGCCCCGGCGCTCCAGCCTGAAGCCGCCGTCGTCCGTGCGGGTGAGCCCGAGCCCTTCGACCGCATGCGCGGCGTCGGGCGTCGTCGCGAGGTCGAAGAGCACGTTCTTCAGTCCGAGGAAATCGCCACCGTCCTCGTCGAGCGGCGGTTCCACCCGCGGATCCGGCTGGTGGTTGCGCAAGTAGCGCTCGACGAACATCTCGACCACGATCTTCGTGTCGCGCGCCTGGATGCGCGAGCGATCGTACAGGCCCTCGCTCATGTCGAGCGTCTGGAACGCGTTCGCCAGCGTGTGGGCGATGAAGGGTCCGAACGAATCGTGGAAGAAAATCGCGTGCGGGAGGAGATCGGGCCGGTTGCCGCGCGTACGCAGCCATTTTGGCGACGAATCCTTCTGCTCTATGACCGTGAATTCGTTCGGAACCTTGTAGAAGAGCGAGTCGCCCGGCTGCACGAGCAGGCCCGTCAGGTACAAGTTGCTCGCGAACGAATCCGCGCCGTTTTCGTAGCGCACGATGTCGAACTCGGACAGCGGATGCGGACCGGCGCAGGACGTGCCCTCGGCGAGGTGTCCGACGATCGCCGCATATGCCGCGTACACGCCGCGGCTCGTCCAGTGGGTGCCGTGCGGCGTGTAGAGCGGATCCATGGGACCCGTGTCGTCCTTCTTCGCCGCGAGGAACGCAGGGCGCAAGTCGAGCACGTCGACCGTGGAATGCTCGCGCATCCACGCGAAGAACTGATCCATGCGCGTCGGACCGCTCGGGTGGATCGAGGAGGGGAGCCGCTCGGGGTAGATCGTCTCCTTGTTGGGGATCAGGACGAAGACGTAGCGGCGACCGCCGGTCGCGTGCATCCTCGAGCGCTGCTCGAGTTCCGCCTGCCAGTCGGCGAGCTGACCCTCGTCGAACGCGAGCGCGCCGCGGATGATCTCCATCGAACGGTCGCCGGCGTAGTAGATCCAGCCGTCCCGTCCCACGATCTGTGCCTTCGCGGGGGACGTACCGAGCCCGAAGTACTTCTCGGCCGAGTTCAGGCGGAGCAGCTTGTCACGCAGTCCGAACGTGTCGTTGAAGTGCGCCTCGTACGCCGAGGAGAACTTGTAGAACTCCTTGGAATCCCGCGGAAAACCGGGCTTCGGGGCGGGATTGCGGAACTCGGGCGCCGGTCCGCGCTCGATGTCCTCGCGCACGAACAGGTCGAACGTCGGCGCGAGGACCGCCCCGAGGAAGAGCACGACGATCGCGACGTCGAAGCGGATGCGAAGCCTCTTCACGAACCTAGAACCGGAAATAGATGAACGGGTTGTAGGCGCCCGAAGCAAGGCTCATCGCCACGTGCACGAAGATCAGGGCGAGCGCGACGAGACCGGCCATCTCGAAGCCGAAGGCGAGACGCGTGCGTCCGTGCTTCGCGATTCGAGCGACGTAGTCGGTGACGCGCGGCAACCACGGCATCGCCCCGATCACACCCGCGGCGATCGCGATCCAGGTCAGGGTGTTCGCGAAGAGGCCGAGCGGATGAAGCGCGTTGACGTTCACCCACGCGTCGTCGATCGGCGGATGCGGCAGGTGCACGAGCTTCTCGCCGGCCAGGCCGAACATCGTGCGCAGGTATTCCAGAGCATGCGTCACGTTGTCCGCACGGAAGAAGACCCAGCCGACCATCACGACGAGGAGCGTGTAGACGTGGCGCAGCCAGGCTCCGCGCTTCGCGAGCCAATCCCCGAACGAGACGCGTTCCAGGACGAGGAACGCTCCGTGGTACAGGCCCCACACGAGAAAGGTGAAGTTCGCGCCGTGCCACAGCCCGCACAGGAAGAACACGAGAACGAGGTTGACGTAGGTGCGTGATTTCGAGCCGCGGTTGCCGCCCAGCGGGATGTAGAGGTAATCACGGAACCACGTCGACAGCGAGATGTGCCACCTGCGCCAGAACTCGGTGATCGATCGCGCGACGTACGGATAGTTGAAGTTCTCGAGGAACTTGAACCCGAACATGTGCCCGAGGCCGATCGCCATGTCGGAGTAGCCCGAGAAGTCGAAGTAGATCTGCAGTGTGTAGCAGACGATGCCGAGCCAGGCGACGTCCACCGGCAGCTCGTTGACCGGCAAGGCGAACACCTTGTCGCACGCCTCCGCGCAGTAGTTCGCGATCAGCATCTTCTTGCCGAGACCGATGACGAACCGGCGCACGCCGTACGCGAAGCCCTCGAGCGTCGTCGTGCGTTCGTGGATCTGCACGTGCACGTCGCGATAGCGCACGATCGGTCCCGCGATCAACTGCGGGAAGAACGACTTGTACATCGCGAAATTGACGATGTTCTTCTCGCTCTCGACGTCGCGGCGGTAGATGTCGATCACGTACGACATCGCCTGGAAGGCGAAGAACGAGATGCCGATCGGCAGTCGGATCGATTCGTCCGGATTCAAGAAGACGGCGCGCAGCGGGGAATCGGGCGCGAAGTGGCTCCCGATGTGCGCCAATCCCTCCGGGGCAAGGCCGGTCGCCGCGAGGAGGGCGCCGGCGGTGTTCCACAGCCAGTCGGCGTACTTGAACAGGATCAACAAGCCCAGGTTGAAGGCGATCGCCGCCACCACCACATGCTTGCCGCTCTTGCCGCGGAGGCGCGTGCGGTCCATCCACAGACCGAGCAGCCAGTTCACCACGATCGAGAGCAGCAAAACGCTCGAGATCACCGGCTCGCCCCAGGCGTAGAACACAAAGCTCGCGAGGAACAGCAGCGTGTTCCTGAGGGGCCTGTGGATGACGTAGTACAACGCCAGCACCAGCGGCAGGAACAGGAATACGAAGAGAGCGGAACTGAAGAGCATGCGGGGGGGGGGGAGGAGTCGGGCCGAAACAGTCTATCCGCCGCCGACGGGCTGCGATGGGGACGATTTTTCGTGGGGGAAGAACGGCAGCGTGGCCAGGCCAAGGAGCCCGAGGGCGCTCACCGTCCAGAAGAAGCGCTCGTAGCCGAATTCCGCCGCCATCGCGCCGCTGTACCTCCCGGTGATCCAGGCCGAGAACGCCATCAGTCCGGTGGACAGGGCGTAGTGCGTCGTCGAGAAACGCGAGCCGCGCGACAAGGAGAGGAGCGCCGCCATGTAGGCCGCCAGCCCGAGTCCGTAGCCGAACTTCTCGACGCACACGACGACGCCAGCGCCGAACGTGGAGAAGCGCGCTCGCGCCGCCACGGCGAACAGCACGTTGGGGGCGTGCATCGCGATGGTCATGGGCCAGATCGCGCGCCGAAGTCCGTAGCGCGCGACGCCTGCGCCGCCGAGGATCCCGCCGACGAGCAGCGCGATGACCCCGAGCGTGCCGTTCAGGAGGCCGACTCTTTCCGTCGAGAGCCCCAGCCCGCCGAGCTCGACCTTCCCGAGCAGGAACGGCTGGATCATCGGGGTCAGGGTCGTTTCCGCCACGCGGAAGAGCAGGATGAACGCGACCGCGCGGACGATCCCGGGCTTTCCGAAGTACTCGACGATCGACTCGCGCAAGGCGGAAAGGCCGCCGTCTCGTCCTCCCGCCGGCGCGTCGAGCGCGGGACGCGGCAGCGTCAGCGCGTGCCAGAACGTGAACACGGCGTACATCCCCGCGCAGCCGAGGAAGGCCGTGGAGAAAGCGTGCTTCTTGATCTCGAGACCGGCGGCGTCGCCGCCCGCCCCCTCGGAAAGGTGTCCCGCGAGCAACACGGCTCCACCCTGCACGGCCACCATGCCGAGCCGGAACGCGGAGGAGCGCACACCCACGAAGAACTCCTGCTGCTTCTTCTGCAGTGCCAGGATGTAGTAGCCGTCCGTGGCGATGTCGTTCGTCGCCCCGGCGATCGCGATCGCCGTGCAGGCGAACACGACGTCGCGCACGGGATCGGGTGACTGCACGGCCCACGCGAGTCCCAGGATCGCGAGCGTCGTCGCGATCGCTGAGGCGACGAGCCAGAGCCGCTTCGTGCCGAACAGGTCCACGAGAGGACTCCACAGCGGCTTGAACATGAACGGCAGCGTCAGGTCGCTCGAGTACCTGCCGATGTCCGCGAGCGGCAGGGAGAGCACCGAGAAGTACGTGTTCGCCGCCACCTGCACGACGTTCGAGTTCATGCCCTGCAGGCCGTAGAGCGTGGGCACGAAGCTCCAGGGGGACTTCGTGCGCGGTGTCGACTCACTCATGAGCGCGTGCACCATACAACTCGATGGAGAGGCGTTTCACCCTGCGAGCGGCGCGAGTTTTGCCAACTCGGGGCGTGGACAGTATCGTGTTCGGCCCGCATTGTGGATCGCGCCCCGGCGCGCTCGGCGTTTTTCCATCCCGGAGGGCCCGACAGTCCTCCACTCCTGGTCGCACGCAGCGTGTCCCGCTGGTCATGAAACCCTCCGCCACCATCCAACTCCCGCGCGTCGCGATCGTCGGGCGCCCGAACGTCGGCAAGTCGACCCTCGCGAATCGCATGTGCGGCTCGCGCGTTTCCATCGTCGAGCCGACGGCCGGCGTCACGCGCGACCGGATCACCATTCCGGCGCGGCTCGACACGGACGAGGGGTCGCGCTGGATCGAGGTGATCGACACGGGCGGCATCGGCATCGTCGATCGCGACGACCTCGGCCCGCTCGTCGAGCAGCAGATCAAGGCCGCGATCGACTCCGCGCGACTGATCCTCTGGGTCGTCGACGTGCGCGACGGAATCACCCCGCTCGACCTCGAGGTCGCGAAACGACTGCGCGGCATCCCGATCCCCGTGCTGCTCGTCGCGAACAAGGCCGAAGGCAAGCGCTTCGAGTGGGACGTCGGCGAATTCCATCGCTTCGGCGTCCACGACGGGCCGTACGCGATCAGCGCGCAGAACGGCGAGGGACTCGACCCGCTCTTCGAGCGCATCCTGGAACTCCTGCCGGACGCTCCGGAGAGTCCGGATGCGCCCGTCGTCGCGCCGGTCATGAAGCTGGCCGTCGTCGGTCAGCGCAATGCCGGCAAGTCGACCCTGATCAACGCCTTCGCCCGCGAGGACCGCATGATCGTGTCGGAGGTTCCGGGCACGACACGCGACTCCGTCGACGTCGTGTTCGAGCGCGGCGACAAGACGTTCATCGCCATCGACACGGCGGGCATCCGCAAGAAGAAGAGCCACGAGGACGCGATCGACTTCTACTCCGATGCGCGCTCGCACAAGGCGATCCGGCGCGCGGACGTCGTGATCCTGCTCTTCGACGTCACGAACAAGCTCTCCGGGATCGACAAGCAGCTCGCGCGCTACGTGGTCGACCACTACAAGCCCGTGATCATCGGCGCGAACAAGTGGGACCTCGTGAACGACCTCTCCCCGGAGGACTTCCGCCGGTACATCGACGACAACCTGCCCGCGCTCGAGTTCGCGCCCATCAGCTTCCTGTCCGCCAAGGAAGGCAAGGGCGTCGACAACACGCTCAAGCTCGCCATGGAGCTCTTCGAGCAGTCGAAGACGCGCGTTTCGACCGGGGAACTGAACAGGGTCATCGCGAAGGCGCTCGAATCACGCAGTCCGAGCGCCGCCGGTCACGCCGTCCGCGTCAAGTATGCCACACAGGCCGAGACGTCTCCGCCGACCTTCGTGCTGTTCGTGAACGACAAGAAGCACTTCAACAAGGACTACATCCGCTATCTGCAGAACCGCCTGCGCGAGGAACTGCCTTTCGGGGAGATCCCGGTGCGCATCGTCCTGCGTGACAAGGACAGTGGCGAAGAGGAGGATCGTTCATGATGCGCCGTGTCGTGTCGTGTTGTCTCTTCGTATTGCTCGCCGCGTGCGCGACGAGCCGACAGCCCGCCAAGTGGATCGAGACGACCATCGAAGCACCTTCGGATTCCATCCTCTGGGACGTGACACGCCTCTCGCTCCAGAAGACGGGGTTCCCGATCGGCACGGGACTCGAGCGCGGCAAGATGCTCGCGGTCTCGGGCTGGCACACGTCGCTCGCGCCCTTCAAGAGCGACGGCTTTCGCGAACGTGCTCACATCGAGTACGCGCCGCAGGGCTCGCGCAGGTACGGTGTGAAGGTGCGCGTCGAGCGCGAGGTCAACGAGGACATCACGCACCCGCTCGACCTCTCGTACGCGAAGTGGGAAAGCGCCCCGGACAACGTGACGCGTGCACAGATCGTGCTCGGCTACATCAAGGCCACGCTCGGTCCCGCTGCGCCGAAGTAGGGAAAGTTCTTCCGCCCCGACCGCGTGAGTGCAGGCCTCCGCCCGGCGTGGTCGATGCATGGCGGATCCAGCGTGCCCGTCCTCGGCGCGCTCACCGCATGTCCGATTCGAACGAGCCTCGCGCATGAAGAGCACGCTCCACGTGCCCCGCATCCGTTGGCGTCGACCGCCGTCATCTCCCGTGCGCGTCACCGCCTTGATCACTGGCGCGAGTTCGAGCGAGGAGGCGCGACCGTGCATCGAGTCGCTGACGCTCGAATGGTCGCGTGGACACCGCCGCGAGCGAGATCTCGACGTGATCGTGGTCGACGACACGCCGGCGGGCGTCGAATCCGCGCTGCAGTCGAGCTTCGGCGCCGCGCGCGACATCGTGGCCGTCGTGCGTCACGACGTCGTGTTCCTCGAGGGATCGCTCGAGCCGCTGATCCAGCGCCTGCAGGGCGATCCCGATTGCGGCGCGGTCGCTCCGCGCGTGTTCGTGGACGCGTCGACACAACTGCAACCGGCGATCCGCACGTGGCCCAGCGCGCTCACGCGCCTGTGTCGCGCCGCGGCGACGCGCTGGGCGATCGCCGCCCGGTGGTACGCCGCGCGACGTCACGAGGAGTCGGTGCGCTGGTGGACGACCGAGCGCGCTCTCGCGAGCGAAGCGCTTCCTCCGGCGTGCGTATTCCAACGTCGCAAGGCGATCGAACGCGCGGCGGGATTGCGCGATCCGCTCTTCGACCCCGAACTGAGCGCCATGGACTTCGCCAGGCGCCTGGCACGGTCGGGCTACAAACTGGTGTTCGAGCCGCGCGCCCGCATCGTCGTTCGCGAGTCGCCCATCCCCGCGCGGGACCTTGGACGCGAGCGGGCGGCGTTCGAGGAGCGTCACTTCGGGACCTTCGAGCGCGCGCTGCAACGCGTCGCGGCGGCCCTCGAGGTGCGCGGCTGCCCGCGGGCCGCGGCGCGCGCCACCGATCTCGGAGTGGTCGAAGTCTCGCCGGTGTTCGAGTTCGGCCGGCCGCTGCGGTATGTCGTCGAGTTGTCGCGTTCGCCGCGTTGGATCGACGCGGCCGGGGCCGTCGGCGAGGGGCACGTGTTCCGTTTCGAGGATGCGGCCTGGAACTGGATCGGACCGGGTGCTCACTTCGTCCGCGCGATCGATCGCGACACCGGGCGCACCATCGGAGCCTGGAGGTTCAGGAAACCGCGCAATTCCGCGGTGGAGCGCGCCCTGTCGTCCCCTGTTCGCGACCGCCATGCCGCCTGAGCCTGCCGCGACCGACTCGCGGCGAACGAACGAACTCGAGCGACGCGCGAAGATGAATCACCGACGGTCCACCGTAGGATGGGACGCCCCGTGAAGTCACGAGCCGCATCAGAATCCGAGTCCGAACCCATGACCACGACGGGCACGATCGTCTGCGTCGTGACTCATGCCGGTGCATTCGATCCGAGCGTCGCGCCGGCGTGGGCAGCTCACGTTCGATCCGCGCGTCGCGCCGTCGTGATCGTGCTCTCTGGGCCCGAGGACAAGGACACGGCGTCGCGCACGGGCGAGGTGCGTGCATTCGGCCTCGCCGTCGGGAGCGTCGCGTCGACGCCGGAGCTGGTCGCCCGTCTGAGAGCGGCCTTCGACGAGCTGGGCGCGACCGTCGTGCTAGCGCTTCATCCACAGGGCGCGGACCTCGAGACGCGCGCGGCCTGTAGAGCGGTCGCGGCGGCAGTCGCGAACGGGCCGCAGCGCTCGCTCTTGCTCTGCTCGCGCGGGAACTCCGCCGCATCGACCCCGATCGGCTCGAGCCTCGCGCTGGCGGAACTGCGCCGTTTCGATGCGCCGCGCGACGCCGCTCTCGCGACGACCGCGGTCTTGTCGACTTGGAACAAGCGCGACGACGTGCGCGCCAACCTCGAGGCGCTGCGCGCGCAGACCGTGCCTTTCGACGAAATCGTCGCCGTCGACAACCACAGCCAGGACGGCACCGCCGAGATGATCGCGGCCGAGTTCCCGGAAGTGCGCTTGATCCGCATGCCGCACGATCGCTTCGGCGCGTGCGAGACGTTCAACATCGGTTTCAAGGCGAGCCGGACGCCCCTCACGGCGATCCTCGACGACGACATCGTGATGCCGCCGAATTGGCTGGAGAAGGCCACGGAACGCATCGCGCGCGAGCCCGCGACGACCGCCATTCTCTCGACACAGGTCGTCGAACCGGGCATGCCGGAGGAGTACAGGAACGCGCGGGCCGTGAACGAGGAGCGCTACATGTCGACGTTCCGCGGTTGCGCCTCCCTGGCCCGGAGCCAGGCGCTGCGCGAGGCCGACTACTACGACGAGCGACTGTTCATCTACGGCAACGAGCGCGACCTGACTTGTCGCCTGTTGAACCTCGGCTACCGCGTGTTGCAGTACCCCGGTTGCGGCGTGTTCCACAAGACGCCGTTCGGCATCAAGATGGGCAAACGCAGCCTGTTCTACCACGCGCGCAACGCGTGGCTCTCGATGCTGAAGTACGCCCCGTTCTCCGATCTCGTGAAGATGCCGTGGCTGGTGCTCACGAAGGTCGTGATGCGCAAGGACGAGCGGGAAAAGGAGGGTACGGTGCGCGACGCGGTCGGAACGATCGGAATCGGGAGATCCCTGCGCGAGACGAAGGGTGCCTGGTGGGTCGTGACGAAGGCCGCTTTCAGCGTGCTCGCGAACGTGCCGTACTGCCTGATGCGCAGACGCCCCGTGAAATCGCCCGACTTCGAATTGCCCATCCACTAGTGAGCTCCGCACGCGACACGAGCGCGGTGAATCGAGGCCTCGGCCCCGTCTCCGTCGTCGTCTGCAACTACAACGGAGCGCGCTACCTCGAGGAGTGCCTCACGAGCGTCGCCGCGCTAGAGGGCGTGATCGACGAAGTGATCGTCGTGGACAACGCCTCGACGGACGAGAGTCGAGCGATCGCCGGGCGGCTCGGAGCGCGCGTCGTGCCGATGGGCAAGAACGACGGTCCGCCTCCCGCGCGCAACGCCGGCATGCGGGCGGCGAGGAACCGCTGGGTGCTGGCCCTCGACAACGACGCGGTGTGCACGCCCGACATGCTGGTGCGCTTGTGCGCCGCCGTGGCGAGCACGGCCAGCACGACCAGGGCAATCTGGAAGACCCGCTGGAGATTGGCATT
>JBGATY010000139.1:0-10018 GCA_044228955.1 Planctomycetota bacterium
TGGACTCACGGGACTTCCCTGCGGTTACTACGAGCTCGACGAACTCCTGTGCGGCTTCAACCCGGGCGAGCTCATCGTCGTCGCCGCGCGTCCGTCGATGGGCAAGACCGCGTTCGTGTTGAACTGCATGGACTACGCCGCGGATCCCGATCACGCGCCCGATTGGCTGCAGAGGCAGGCCGTCGTGCTGTTCTTCAGCCTGGAAATGGGCCAGCAGTCGATCGTCCGGCGCATGTTGTGCGCCCGCGCCCGTGTGGATGCGCACAAGCTGCGCACCTGCCGCATCCCGACGGAGGATTACTCGGAATTGTGGCGTGGTGCCGGCGAATTGGAGCGCTTGAAGCTCTTCATCGACGACACTCCCGGCATCACGGCGATGTCGCTGCGCAGCCGCTCGCGCCGCATCCAGCAGAAGCACGGCCTCGACATGATCGTGGTCGACTACCTGCAACTCATGAGCCACCCCAAGGCCGAGAGTCGCCAGCAGGAGATCAGCCAGATCAGCCGTAGTCTGAAGGAACTCGCGCGCGAGCTGAACGTGCCCGTCATCGCGCTCTCGCAGCTCTCCCGCGCCGTCGAATCGCGCGACGACAAACGTCCGCAACTCTCCGACCTGCGCGAATCGGGTTCGATCGAGCAGGACGCGGACGTCGTGCTGCTGCTCTACCGCGACGAGTATTACCACCGGGACAATCCGGAGAACAAAGGCCAGGCGGAGCTCATCTGCGCCAAGCAGCGGAACGGTCCCACCGGGAACGTGATGCTGCAATTCAACGGATCGATCATGCGCTTCGAGAATCGCGCGCCGTCGATGGCCGAGACGTTCACCGGGTGACCATGCGGCTCGCCCTGCTTCCCTGGGCCCTGGCCGCCTGCATGGCGCTTTCGAGGGATGCGTTCTCGCTGACCACGCTGCGCCAGGATCCGGTCGTCCCAGGTTCGAGCGCGCAGCAGACCCGCGACAAGCCGGTCACGAGGATCACCGTCGTGGGCGCGCGCCGCTACGACGCGAACCAGCTCGCGAACACGCTCGGGCAGAAGATCGGGCAGCCGGTCGACGCCGAGGCGATCGAGAAGGGCGTCGCGGTCTTGTGGGATGCGTTCCGCGTCAATGCCGAAGTGCGTTATCGAGCGGTCGAGGGCGGGCTCGAGCTCGAACTCGTCGTGCGCGAAATGAACGTCGACCTCGAGCCACGCTTCGTCGGGAACGCCGAGATCAGCGTCGAGAAGCTCAGGAAGTGGGCGCTGCTCGAGGACAAGGGTGAGCTCTTCCTCTACCAGTCCGAGCGCGTCCGCCAACGCCTGATCGAAGGCTATCACCGCGAAGGCTACGCCTTCGTCGAGATCGACGTCGTGCGCCGCGGGGGCGACGTGGGGAACGAGGAAGGCGTTCTTCCCGACGTGATCTTCGAGATCCGCGAGGGGCCGAAGGTGCGCGTCAAGGACGTCGTCGTCCGCGGCAACCGCTCGATGCCCGACACGGGGATGTGGTGGTGGCGCGACGGCCTGAAGAAGCTCGCCGGCACGGAGCTCACCGGCCCGTGGATCTTCAACTGGTTCGGCGAGAAGTACTCGAAGGACACCCTCGACGCCGACGTGCTCGCGATGCGCGAGGTCTACCGCGACCGCGGATACCTCGACGCCGTGGTCGAGATCGAGCGCACCGAGTTCACGCCCGATCGCACGGGCGTCGTGATCCACGTGGTCGTCGACGAAGGGCCGATCTACACCGTGTCGTCGGTCGACATCGCGGGGGCGAAACACGCATTCGATTCCAAGACGCGCACGTTCGACGATTCACCCGTGCCGTTGCTCTTTCCGAAGGAGGAGTTGCAGGGGTTGCTGAAGATCCAGGTCGGTCGCCCCTTCACGCGCGCCGTCCGGGCCGCCGATGCGACGGCCATACGCGACTTCTACGGCTCGCGCGGGTACTTGTCGCATCCCTCGCTCCAGAGCGAGTACTTCGAATTCCTGGAGCCGGAGCTGCTCTTCGACCCCGAACGCCACGCGGTGGCCGTCACGTACAAAATCGCGCAGGGCCGCAAGCGCTACATCCGCGAGGTTCTGTTCGACGGGGCCGGGCACACGCGTGACCGCGTCGTGCGGCGCGAGGTCGACATGCTCCCCGGCGAGGTGGCCGACCTCTCGAAGATCCGCAAGTCCCTCGGTCGCCTCCAGAACACCTCGTTCTTCTCCGACGACGCGCCGCAGCTGCAGCACAAGGACCCCACGTTCACGTTCAAGCCCACGGACGATCCGAGCCTCGTCGATCTGGAGTACGCGGTCGAGGAAGGCAAGGTCGTCAACTTCCAGATCCAGGGCGGGGTCGACAGCAACAGCGGGATCTTCGGCCGCATCTCGATGATCATGCGCAACTTCGACATCGCGGATCCGCCGTCGACGCCGTGGTCGACCTTCAGCGAGTTGTTCGACAAGGAGGCCTTCCACGGCGCGGGACAGGAACTCGAGCTCGATTTCTCGCCGGGTACCGTGGTCAATTCCTACCGCGCGCGCTTCCTCGAGCCCGACCTGTTCCGGACGCACTTCAACCGCTGGAGCATGGAACTCGATCTTTTCCGACGCTCGCGCAGCCAGCGCTTCTTCGACGAGGACCGCAACGAGCGGCGCGTGCGCATCGGCCACGAGTTCACGCGCAATTTCAGCGTGTTCCTCGGCTACACGAATCAGAACATCCGCGTCACGGACCTCGAGTCGAATCTGACCGACCTGAACGAGCCCGACGTGCTCCCGCTGCCCGATTCGGTGTACCAGCAGGAAGGCACGACGAATCTGTCTGGAGCGACGCTCGATTTTTCGTACCGCGACGTCGACCAGACGGTCAATTCGCGCAACGGCGTCACCGTGAACTGGCGCAACGCGCTGTACGGCGGGTTCGTCGGCGGCGACTACGACTTCGTGAAGTCGTACGTGGAAACGGACGCGTACTGGCAGATCTCCGGCGAGGAGGGCGAGGTCAAGCCAGGCTTCCACGTCGGCCTCGGCGCGGGCGTCTCGGACAACTTCGGCGACACGAGCGAGACGCCGTACACCGAGCGCTACTTCCTCGGAGGCAGCCGGATCCTGCGCGGGTTCGCGTACCGCGGAGTGGGCCCGAATCGAGGGCGCAACGCGCTCGGCGGCGAGACGTACGTGTCGGGCACGCTGGAGTACCGCTATCCGCTCTATTCGGTGACGCAGCCGGGTTCGTACCGGGACATGGAGACGTTCCGGCTGACCTTGTTCACCGATGCGGGCATCCTGGGCGTGGACCCCTGGAGCGCGCCGGCCGACGACCTGCGCTGGACGGCTGGTTTCGGGCTCGGGATGGTGCAGCCGTTCCCGATCTCGCTCAACTTCGGATTCCCGATCGAGAAAGGCGAAGGGGACCGCCTCCAGGTGTTCTCCTTCACCATCCTGAACTTGTGGTTCTGAGCCAGGCCGGAAAGCACGTTTGACACGTGCCCGGCGCACCGGTTCAATCTCGCCACGCCTTTCGCACCGTAGATCGGCGGAGGAACTCGGGTTTCCGAGTTCGCCTGACATGCCCACCCGTACCCTTTCCGAATTGGCCCGCCTGTGCGGAGCCGTCGTCGACGGCGATCCCACGCTCGCGATCGACGGACCTGCAAGTCTCGCCGAGGCCGGTCCGCGCGAGATCTCCTTCTTCTCGAACCCGCGCTACCGCTCCCAACTCGCGGAGACCAAAGCCGGCGCCGTCGTCGTCTCGCCCGACATCGAGAAACCTCGCGCCGACCTCGCGTTCCTGCGCGTCGCGAACCCCGACAGAGCCTTCACCGCGATCGTCTCCGCCTTCGTCGAGGCCATGCCCGCACCGGCTCCAGGCATCCATCCGTCCGCCTGCGTCGATCCGAAGGCCACCATCAAGAAGGGCGCCTCGATCGGCCCGTTCACATGGGTCGGTCCCGGCGCCGTGATCGGCGAGCGCACCGTCCTCCACGCCTCGGTCTCGATCGGTCCGAACGCGCGGATCGGCGACGACTCCGTCCTCCACAGCGGCGTGCGCGTCTACTCGCATGTGACGATCGGTTCGCGAGTGCACCTGCACTCGAACTGCGTGATCGGCTCCGACGGTTTCGGGTTCGAGCCCACGCGCGAGGGCTGGTCCAAGATCCCGCAGGTCGGCACCGTGATCGTTGAGGACGACGTCGAGATGGGGGCCTCGTGCGCTGTCGATCGCGGTCGATTCGGCGCTACGCGCATCGGTCGCGGAGCGAAGCTCGACAATCTCGTGCACGTCGCGCACAACGTCATCGTCGGCGAAGCCGCGCTCTTGATCGCCCAGGTCGGCATCGCGGGCAGCTCGAGGATCGGCAAGCGCGCGATCGTCGCCGGTCAAGTCGGTATCAGCGGGCACGTCACGATCGGCGACGGCGCTCGCATCGGGGCGCAGTCGGGCGTAACCGGGGACGTTCCGCCGGGAGTCGACTACCTCGGCACCCCGGCCCATCCGCGCAGCGAGGCGCTGCGCAGTTGGTCGCTCACCGCGCGTCTGCCCGAGTTGACGAGCAGGGTCCGCGAACTCGAGAAGAAGTTGGCCGAGATGGAGCGCGCGCTCGCTGCCGCCGGCGAGGACTCCCCGTGAGCCGCAAGCAACGCACCCTGCGCACGGCGGTCGAATTCAGCGGCCCCGGTCTGCATTCGGGACAGATCATCCAGGCCCGCGTCCTGCCCGCGCCCGTCGATCGCGGCGTCGAGTTCGTGCGCACGGACATCACCGGCAGCGAGCCGATCCCGGCGCAGATCACCTATCGCGAGGCCAAGGAACGTCGCACGCGACTCGTGCGCGGCAACGCCGAAGTCGACACGGTCGAACACCTGCTGGCGGTGTGCTCGGGGCTCAAGGTCGACAACCTGACCGTCGAGCTCTCGGGGTCCGAACTCCCCGGCCTCGACGGCAGCGCGCTCATGATGCTGGAGATGTTCCAGAAGGCCGGCGTCGTCGAACAGGGCGCGGAGGCGCGCGAGTTCAAGCTCGACGCACCCGTATACGTGCGTCAGGGCAATGCCACGCTCGTCGCGCTGCCAAGCGAGAAGCCGATGCTCACGCTGCAGTACGTGTCCGGCTTCGACGAGCCGGGCATCGAGAGCGGGACTTTCCAGCTCGACGTCTCGCCCGAGTCGTTCGAGCGCGAGATCGCACCGGCGCGCACGTTCTGCCTGGCCTCGGAAGTGGAAGCGCTGCAGAAGGCCGGCTTCGGCAAGGGTGCGACGCGCGAGAACACGGTGATCCTCGGCGATCCGCAGTCGCGGCTGCGCCTGCCCGGCGAGCCGGTGCGCCACAAGCTGCTCGACCTGCTCGGCGACCTGCACCTGCTCGGCGCCGACCTGCACGCACACATCATCGCGACCCGGTCCGGACACGCCACGAACGCTGAGCTCGTGCGGCGACTGCTCGACATGATGCAGGCGGCCGAGACGGGCGGCTTGATCCGACGCGAATCGGGTCTCGACGTGCGCGAGATCCTGCGCATGCTGCCGCACCGGTATCCGTTCCTCTTGATCGATCGCGTCATCGAGATCGACGGCTTTCGACGCGCGGTGGCCATCAAGAACGTCTCGATCAACGAGCCGTACTTCCAAGGACACTTCCCCCAGGCTCCGCTGATGCCGGGTGTGCTCCAACTCGAGGCGATGGCGCAGCTCGCCGGCGTCCTCCTGCTGCGCAAGCTCGAAAACAGCGGAAAACTGGCGGTCCTGTGGTCTATCGACAAGGTCAAGCTGCGCGGCGCCGTCGTCCCCGGCGATCAGTTGCGGCTCGAGGTCGAGACGACGCGCCAGAAGGATCAGATCGCCCAGGTTCGCGGCGTCGGCACGGTCGCGGGACGCGTCGTGTGCGAAGCGCTGCTCATGTTCACGATGGTCGACGCATGAAGGTCAACATGCAGACGAAGATTCACCCCACAGCGTTGATCGCTCCCGGAGCCGAACTCGGGATCGACGTCGAAATCGGACCCTACTGCGTCGTCGGTTCGAACGTGCGCATCGGAGATCGCACCAAGATCGGCGCGCACGTCGTCATCGACGGCGTCACGACCATCGGCGAGGACAACCTCATCGTGGGACAAGCCGGCCTCGGCGGTCCGCCGCAGGATCTGTCGTACAAGGGCGAGCCCACGCAACTCGTCATCGGCGATCGCAACACGATCCGCGAGTTCGTCACGATCAATCGCGGCACCGTCAAGGGTGGCGGCGTCACGCAGATCGGCAGCGACTGCCTGTTGATGGCGTGTTCGCACGTGGCACACGACTGCGACCTGCGCGATCGCATCATCCTCGCCAACAACGTGCTGCTCGCCGGCCACGTGTTCGTCGGCGAGAACGCCAACATCTCGGGCGGATCGGCGGCGCATCACTTCGTGACGATCGGGAGTTTCGCCTACGTCGGCGGCATGACGCGCATGGTCCAGGACGTGCCCCCGTACATGATCCTCGAGGGCCACCCGAGCCGTGTGCGCGGCGTGAACAAGATCGGGCTGCAACGCGGCGGGCAGACGCTGGAATCGATCGAGGCGCTCGAGACCGCTTTCCGGCGCATCTACCGCACCGGCAACACGCGCCGCCAGACGCTCGACGAGCTCAAGATCGAGTTCCCCGAAGCAAAGCTCGTGATGAACCTGGTGCACGCCCTCGAGGACACCGAGAAGGGCGCGAAGGGCCGATTCCGCGAGAGCCGTCGCGAGGAATTCATGCGCCTGGGCCAGCAACGCATCCTCGGCAGCGTGCTCGCGCGATGAGCGGCGAGGCGCGTCCCGTCGAAGTCGCCGTCATCGGCGTCGGTCACTTGGGCAAGTTCCACGCCCGGATCTACGCCGAGAACCCGCGCGCGAAGCTCGTCGCCGTCGTCGACCCGAACTCCGAGAAGGCCCGTGCGCTCGCCGCCGAGTGCCGTGCAACCGCGCTCGAGAGCGTTTCGATGCTGCCGCGCTCCGTCGAGGCGGTGAGCATCGCGGTCCCGACGAGCAACCACGCGGAAGTGGCGATCCCGCTGCTCGAGCGCGGCGTGCATTGTCTCGTCGAGAAGCCGCTCGCGAGCAGCGTCGCCGAAGCCGATCGCATCCTCGCCGCCGCGAAGAAGGGCCGCGCACTCTTGTCCGTCGGGCACGTCGAACGATTCCAGCCCGGCCTGCGCAAGGTGCGCGAGATGAAGGTGCGGCCGCGCTTCATCGAGTGCCACCGCCTCGCGCCGTTCAGCTTCCGGTCGACCGATGTCGGCGTGGTGCACGACCTGATGATCCACGACCTCGACCTGATCCTCGACATGGTCGGTTCGGAGGTCGAGAGCATCGACGCGGCCGGCGGAGCGATCCTGACCGACCACGAGGACGTCGCGTCGGTGCGCCTCGTGTTCGCGAACGGAGCCCGCGCCAACGTCACGGCCAGCCGGGCGTCGCTGGCGCCGATGCGGCGATTTCGCCTGTTTTCGAGCGACGGCTACGTGAGCCTCGACTTCACGAAGAACTACGGCCTCATGATCACGAAGGGCCTCGAGTTCGACAGCGGTCGCGCCGAGTTGCGCGAACTCGACCTGTCGGCGCTCGCGGCACGCAAGGACTGGATCACCTCGAAGGTGCTGTCGGTGGTCGAACTCGACCTCGCGGCGTCCGAGCGCCCGCTGCAGGCCGAATTGGACTCGTTCCTGCGCTCGGTCCAGGCCGGCACGCAGCCCGAAGTCACCGGGGAAGACGGCCGCGACGCCCTCGCGCTCGCTGATCGCATCGTGCGGGCAATCGAAGCGCAGCGTTGGTAGAAGAGGGGCCGCATGGCCTCGACCGACGCACGACAGCTCTTCGCCCCGCTCCCCGAGTCGCTCGCATCCGCCCCCGCCAAGGCCGAGGAGGCGACGCTCGCGCGCTGGCGTGAGCAGGGGACCTTCGAGAGCGTGCAGCGAGCCCGCGCTGGATCGCCCTCGTTCGTGTTCTGGGAGGGGCCTCCCACCGCGAACGGCCGACCGGGCATCCACCACATCTTCGCGCGCACGATCAAGGACGCGGTGTGCCGATTCCAGACCATGAACGGCAAGCGCGTCGTGCGCAAGGCCGGTTGGGACACGCACGGATTGCCGGTCGAGCTCGAAGTCGAGAAGAAGCTGAAAATCAGCGGCAAACCCGAGATCGAGCGCTACGGAGTCGCCGCGTTCAACGCGCAGTGCCGCGAGTCGGTCTGGACGTATCGCAAGGATTGGGAGCAACTTTCGGAGCGCATCGGCTACTGGCTCGACTACGCCGATCCCTACGTCACGTACGAAGCGGACTACGTGGAGTCCGTGTGGTGGATCCTGGCGCAGTTCCACAAGGCCGGATTCGTCTACCGCGGCAAGAAAGTCCTGCCGTACTGCGGCCGCTGCGGCACGGGCCTGTCGTCGCACGAACTCGGTCAGCCGGGCGTGTACCGCGACATCCTCGATCCGAGCGTCTACGTGCGCTTCGTCGTCGGAGAAGCGTCGGGCGAGAAGGAGAGCATCCTGGCCTGGACCACGACGCCGTGGACGCTGCCGTCGAACGTCGCCCTCGCCGTGCACCCCGAGCGCGAATACGTGCTCGCCCGAGTGGCTCTGCCCGTGGCGAAGGGCGCCGCAAAGGGCAGCGCCGGGCACGAGCGGCTGTGGATCGTCGCGGAGCGCGCTGCAGCCGTGCTCGGCGACCACGAAGTGCTCGCGAGGAAGCGCGGCAGTGAACTCGTGGGCCTGTCGTACGCGGCGCTCTTCGAGGCGCGGGTGCCCGAGATCGACCCGGGAGCCTGGAAGCCGGGTCCGCTCGCGCCGCGCCGCGTGTTCGCCGCCGACTACGTGACGGTCGAGGACGGTACCGGCGTCGTGCACCAGGCCCCGACGTACGGCGTCGACGACTGGAACACGGCCACGAAGTACAAGCTGCCGGTGCTGCAAGCCGTCGGTCCGGAGGGCAAGTTCACCGTCGATGTCGGCCCCGTGAAGGCCGGCACGTTCTTCAAGGACGCCGACGACGCGTTGATGGAGGACCTGAAGCACCGCGGACTCCTCTTCAAGAAGGCGCGCGAGAACCACAGCTATCCGCACTGCTGGCGCTGCGACACGCCGCTTTTCTATTTCGCTGCGCCCGCCTGGTACGTGCGTACCAGTGCTCACAAGGAGCGCATGGTCGAGCTCAACAAGCAGATCGACTGGATCCCGCCCGAGGTCGGCACCGGACGCTTCGGCGAATGGCTCGCGAACAACGTCGATTGGAACATCTCGCGCGATCGCTACTGGGGCACGCCGCTGCCGTTCTGGGTGTGCGACAAGGACGACACGCACGAGCGCGCCGTCGGCAGCGTCGCGGAGCTGGCCGGGCTCGCCGGCTCCCTGCCGAAGGACTTCGACAACCACAAGCCGTCGATCGACGAGGTGACGTTTCGCTGCGATCGCTGCGCGGGAACGATGCGCCGCACGAGAAGCGTCCTCGACTGCTGGTTCGACTCGGGCGCGATGCCGTACGCGCAGTACCACTTCCCGTTCGGAGCTGGAAAACAGGCTGTTCTCGATCAATTTCCGGCCGACTTCATCGCCGAGGGCCTCGATCAGACCCGCGGGTGGTTCTACACGCTGCACGCGATCGGCACGCTCCTCTCCCAGATCCCGGGCGTCGGCCTCCCGAGCGGTCCGACGTACAAGACGTGCGTGGTGAACGGCCTGGTCCTCGACAAGGACGGCGTCAAGATGAGCAAGCGGCTCGGCAACGTCGTCGATCCGTGGAAGGCGATCGCCGAGAACGGCGCGGACGCGGTGCGCTGGTACCTCGTCGCGAGCGGGCAGCCGTGGCTCCCGAAGCGGTTCGATCCCGCGGGCCTCGTCGAAGTGCGGCGCAAGCACTTCGGGACCCTCGTGAACAGCTACAAGTTCTTCGCGGACTACGCGCGCCTGCCCGACGGGTTCGATCCGCGCCGCGACTTTGTGCCCGCGCCCAAGGACCGCCCCGAGATCGATCGGTGGCTCGCGTCGATCACTTCCACGCTGATCCGCGACGTGCGCGCGAAGCTTGGC
>JBGATY010000013.1:0-38276 GCA_044228955.1 Planctomycetota bacterium
ACGGCCGACGCGGTGCTGCGCGGTTCGATGGGGTCCGAGCCCAGCGCCGGGAACCACCCGGCGTTCGGTCGGCCCACGGACTTCTACTCGCGCCGTCCGACGACGCGCATGGGCGTCGAGTGGGAGTGGCGCAAGGCGTTCTGGGACACCGCGCAGGCGAAGCAGGATCCGTCGAAGGCGTTCCCCGGCATGGAGCACATGGCGGACGTGCTCGCGGGCAAGCTCACGCTCTCGATCCAAGCGTGGACGACGCAGGACATCCGCACCGCCGTCTTCCTCAAGGAGGAGATGGAGCGCGAAGGCCTCGGGAAGCCGCGCCTCGTGATCGACGCTGCCGCGGAAGCGTGGAAGGAGCCGCAGCTCCTCGTGCGCTCCAAGACGCCGGTCGTCCTCCCGCCTTTCCCCGTCGTCGGTCGCACCGAGGACGGCGCGTTCATGGCATGGAACGTCGCAGAGCTCCTCGTCGAGCAAGGCGTGCCCGTCGCGCTCAGCGCGCACGGCGCGACCTCGTTCGAGGAGCGGCTCGCGATGCAGGCCGGATACGCGATGCGCGGCGGGTTGCCGTTCGAAGCGGCGCTCGAGGCCGTGACGATCCAGCCCGCGCGCTTGCTCGGCGTCGAAGACCGCGTCGGTTCCCTCGAGGTCGGCAAGGACGCCGACCTCGTGCTCTGGAACGGCCAACCTTTCGAGCCGAGCTCGCGCGTCATCGCCGTCATCGTCGACGGCGTATTGCGCTACGACGCTCGCGAACCGGCGGTGGCGAAATGAGAACGAACACGACGAACGGAACGAACCTCCTCCAGACAGTGAAGCGAATCGGAGCCAGTGCGATGTGGATGCGAACGACTCAACTGACGGCCCTCGTGACCATGTGCGCGTTCTCTGCTGATGCCTACGCGGGCAACGGCAAGATCGTGATCAAGTGCGGTCGCGTCATCACCGGCGCCGGGCCCGACATCGAAAACGGCGTCGTCGTGATCGAGGAAGGCCGCATCGTCGCGGTCGGCAAGGACGAGAAGGCGGCGTGGGACGCCGAAGTGCTCGATCATCCCGAGCTCGTCGCGTACCCCGGCCTCGTCGAGGCGCACTCGATCCGCGGCATGGACCGGCCGAACGAGAACATCGAGGTCGCGCCGTTCCTCGACGTGCGCGATTCGATCGACCCGATCAACTTCTACTTCGAGGACGTGCTGCGCCAGGGCATCACGACGATCAACGTGCAACAAGGCCCGTTGTGCGTGATCGGGGGTCAAGGACGTGTGGTGAAGCCCGTCGGCCTGACCGTCGACGAGATGACCGTGCGCTCCTCGTCGGGACTGAAGATCGTCGCCGGCGCGCGTCCGGGCCGCTCGCGCGCCACGCAGGCTCAGGTGCTGCGCAAGACCTTCAGCGACCTGCGCGCGTACCTCGAGAAGCTCGTGCAGGACAAGAAGGACGGCAAGGACTACGCCCGCCGCGAAGCGCTGTTCCAAGGGCGCGACATGGACAAGGACGAGAACAAGAACGGCCACGCGATGGAGGGCGTCGCGTCGTGGAAGCTCGAGAACTTCGAGATCGTTCCGCGCGGCGAGGTCGACGAGAAACAGGAGCCCCTGCTGCGCCTCGTCGAAGGCAAGTTGATGGCCTTCGTGTACTGCGACAGCGCCGTCACGGTGGCCAATGCACTCGGCACGGCGCGCGACAACGGTTTCCTCGCGAACACCGTGCTCGTGCTCGACGGCGACGCGTGGAAGGCCGCCGACGCGATCGCGGAAGCAGGCGTGCCCGTCGTTCTCGGTCAGAACCAGGTCTACGTCGAGCGCGATCCGCTCACCGGCAAGGAGATCGAGACGTTCGTTCCGAAGGTCTTCTTCGACAAGAAGGTCCGCTTCGCCCTGCAGTCGCTCAACTCCACGGCGCAGTCGCTGTGGTTCCAGGCAGCGCAGTGCGTCGGTCGCGGCATCGATCGCAAGTCCGCGCTCGACGCCGTGACGAAGACGCCGGCCGAGATCCTGCGCCTCGGCAAGCGTGTGGGCTCGTTCGAGAAGGGCAAGGACGGCAACGTCGTCCTGGCGAGCGGCGATCCGTTGTCGGTGACCACGGTCGTCCAGTACGTCGTGATCGAGGGCAATCTCGTGTACGACCGTTCGAAGGACTCGCGCGCACGTCAACTCCTGGAAGGCATCGAGCAGGCCAACGCCGGTCCGGCGAAGACCGACGAAGACGAACCGGTCGATCCGCACTCCGGCAAGAAGACCGAAGACGCGAAGAAGAAGACCGACCCTGAGAAGAAAAACGACGCGGCGAAGAAGGACTGACCCATGACGTCCTCCGCGAACCTGCTCGTATCGATCGGCGCGCTGCTCTTCATCGGAGCGGCCGCGCCGACGGCTCAGAAGGAACCTGGCACCATTGCGATCCAGGCCGGGACGATTCACCTCGTCGAAAACGGCACCGTGCTCACGGGCGGCGCCACGATCCTCGTTTCCGGCGGCAAGATCCGCGCGGTGGGGACCGACGTCGAGGTGCCGGCCGGCGTGCAGATCGTCGACCACGGCCCCGATGCCGTCATCGTTCCCGGTCTCGTCGCGGCCGATTCCAATTACGGCTTTCCGCGGCCGGGCGAGCGCACGGCCGACCCGTTCGTTCGAGCGGTCGACAACTTCGATCCGTACGCGTCGTACGTGTTCGCGCTCGAGGAGGGCGTGACGTCGACCTATCTCGCGCCGGGCCGGGGTCGATTGATCGCCGGGCAGGGCGCAGTCGTGAAACTCGGCGGCAGTTCCGACGCTCCGCGCGTGGTGAGCGACAGTTCGGCGCTGCACGGATCGATCGGCGCCGACGCGCGCAACACGCCGGGATACTGGGAACCTCCGGTGCCCGCGACGATCGACATCGGCATGGGCGTCGCGAAGCCCCAGCTTCCGCACACGTTGATGGGCGCGATCGTCGGCTTGCAAGAGCTCTTCGACCTCGCGAAGAGCGGCGGCGATTCGATGGATTGGGGTCCCGGGGTCGGCAAGGAGCTGCGCCGCCTCATGGACGCGAACACCCGTTGGCGGATCAGCGCGGACACCGAAGGCGAACTGCGCGCGGCCATCGACGTGTTCAAGAAGAACGGACTTCCGCTCGTGCTCGAAGGCGCGAACGGAGCGGCCGACATGGCCGAGGAGATCGCCAAGAGCGGCGTGCCCGTCATCGTGAAGGCGCCATTCGCGCCGAATCAAGCGGGTCGAGATCTGGGCAAGGAGCGCGACGCCTCCTGGCCGCGCTACGACGCGGCTTCGGCGCTCGCGAAGGCGGGAGCGACATTCGCGATCGCGCCGGGCTCTGGAGCGCCGGCGAGCGACCTGCGCTTCGCCGCTGCGCTCATGAGCCGCGGCGGTCTCGATCGCGAAGCCGCGCTGCGCTCGATCACGCTCTCCGCCGCCGAGCTTCTCGGCGTGGCGGACCGGATCGGCAGCATCAAGGTCGGCAAGGACGCCGATTTCGCGGTGTTCAACGCGCACCCCATCGACTCGTCCTCGGGCGTGATCGCGACCTGGGTCGACGGAAACGCGGCCTTCAAGGCGTACGAAGCCAACGCGGCCGGCAGCGATGCGCACGGCGCGGCCGCCGGGGCCTCGAGCGGCATGGTCGTCGTCCACGTCGATGAACTCCACGTCGGGGACGGCGAGGTCCTCACGCCCGGCGAGATGTTGATCCAGAACGGCCGCATCGCAGCGGTCGGTCGGCGCGTCGGCCGTCCGTCAGGAGCCGTCGTGGTCAAGGCAGCCGCCGCGGGTCCGGGCATGATCGACACGCTCGGTCACCTCGGACTCGAAGGCAGCCAGCGGGTCCCCGCGACGCGGTTCGAGATGAAACGGCTCGTCGAGCCCGGCGATTACGCCGATCGCCGCGTCGCCAAGGCGGGCGTGACCACCGTGGCGCTCTCGCCGCGCGGCGTCTCGCGCAGTGGCGCGCCGATGATGGCGTACAAACCTGCCGGCGACGACCTCGAGCGCATGGTCGTCGCGGATCCGTGCGCCCTGCGGCTCAACTGGAGCGAACGCAATCGTCGCGATTCGGGTCGCGCCGTGGCCGAACTCCTGAAGAAGGCGGGCGACTACACGCGCAAGTGGGCCGAGTACGAGGAGAAGCTCTCGAAGTGGACTCCGCCCGCCGAAGACGCGACCTCCGCCAAGCCGGACGCCGAAGAGAAGAAGGATGGCGACAAGAAGGACGGCGACGCCAAGAAAGACGAAGAGAAGAAGGAAGGCGACGCCGACAAGAAGGAAGACAAGAAGAAAAAGAAGGGCGAGGAAGAGCCGCCGAAGCCGATCACCGGCGCGTGGGAGACGAAGATCACGCTCCCTCCGTTCGAGGAAGCGCGCATGCGGCTCTACGTGAACGACGAAGCCGGGAAGATCACGGGCTCGCTGCGTTGCGACACGCTCTCTTCCGAGTTGATCCAGGTCACCGGCACACGCGACAAGAACAAGGTCACGCTGTCGGGTGAAGGATCGAAGGGCCTCGTTTCCCTCGAAGCCGAGAACAAGGAGGGCAAGCTCACGGGCAAGGTGACGCTGGCCGAGTCGAAGTGCGAGTTCGAAGCGACTCAGACCTCGACCGAGTACGAGGTCGTGCGCCGCGGCGAAGTGCGCAAGCCGAAAGAGGAGAAGAAGCCCGAAGTGAAGGGCGAGCCCAAGGCCCCCGGCATCGATCCCGAGCTCGAGCCGTTGCGCAGGGCGATGAACGGCAAGGGCGCCGTGATCGTCGGCGTGAACCGCGAGGACGAGATCGTCGAGTGCGTCGACGCGTTCCAGTCCTACGGCATCGCGCCGATATTGAACGGCGCGAACGATGCCTGGAAGGTGGCGGACAAGATCCGCGGACGCGTCGCGGGCATCCTGCTCACGCAGCAGGTGATCTGGACCGAACCGAAGACGGGCGCGCAGAAGCGCAATCGTCTCGCCGAGCTCGGCGTCAACGGTATCCCCGTGGCGTTCCACAGCGACGCGGAAGAGGGTGCTGTCGATCTGCCGTTGATGGCGGCGTACGCCGTCTCGCAGGGCATGAGCCCCGAGGCCGCGTTCATCGCCTTGACGGGCGGCGCGGCGAGGATGCTGGCCATCGACGACCGTGTCGGTCTCCTGAAAGCCGGGATGGACGCGGACGTCGTGCTCTACGACCGCTCGCCGCTAGAAGTGTCGGCGACCGTCCTGAAGGTCTTCGTGAACGGCAAGGAAGTTCGCTGACGTGAGCGCGAGCGCGATCCGCGGCGCAGGAGTCGCGAGCACGACCTTCGTGCTCGCGGCGTGCGCTCTCGTCGCGTTCAGTGCCTTGGCGTCGGCGCGCGAGGTGCGCGCTCCCAAGGCTGGCGAGAAGGGATCCGCGGTCGGCCTCGCGCTCAAGGTGCGCAAGGCGCTGGTCGTAGGTGAGGACGGCGACCGGGTCGTCGACAACGCGCTGGTCGTCGTGAAGGACGGCAAGATCGAGGCGATCGGCCCGGCCCGCACGACTCCGGTGCCGTCGGGATACGAGATCCTCGACTGCTCGTCGCGCTGGGTCGCACCCGGTTTCGTCGATCTGCACTGCCACATCGCAGCCGGATCCGCGCTCAGCGACATCAACGACACCGTCTACATGACGAATCCCGAGCTGCACGCGAGCTCGACGGTCGATCCCGACAACAGCGCGTTGAGGCTCGCAGTCGCCGGCGGCGTGACGACGGTGCTCTTCATCCCTGGCTCGGGCTCGAACATGGGCGGGCAGGGGATCCTCCTGAAGACGGGCCTATCCACCTTCGAGGAGATGCGCATTCGCGATCCGGGTTCGCTGAAGCTAGCGCAGGCCGGCAATCCCGAGCGCTGGGCGATCGGCGTGGGCCGTTCGCACATGAACTGGAACACGCGCAACACCTTCGAACGCGGTCTCGCCTACGCGCGCGCGTGGGAGGATTTCGAGAAGGGCAGCGGAGCGCGGCCGGAGCGCAACATCCAGTGGGACATCTTCCGTGACCTGCGCTCGAAGAAGACGCAGGTCAGCACGCACACGCAGCGCTACCAGGTCGTCCTCGCGACGCTGACGATGGTGCGCGTCGGATTCGGGCTCGACGTCTACATCGATCACGGCGAGTGGTTCGGAAGCAGGCTCGCCGCGTACGCGCAATCGATCGGTGTCAACGCGATCATCGGGCCGCGCGAAGTCGACGTGCCCTCGGGCGTCATGGACACGGACGGGCGTATCCTCGGCATCGCCGCGAGCTACCAGCAGAACGGCCACAAGAACATCGGCTTCAACACCGACGCGCCCGTCGTGCCCGAGGAGGAGCTGTCAGTCCAAGCCGCGGTCGCCGTTCGTCACGGGTTCGACGACTCGCGCCAGGACTCGATGCGCGGCCTCACCCTCGTGCCCGCGCGCACGGCGGGCATCGCGCACCGCGTCGGTAGCCTCGCGCCCGGAAAGGACGCGGACCTGATCGTTTCCACGGGAGATCCGGTCGACCCGCGGAACAGCATCGAGATCGTGTTCATCGAAGGACGCCGCGTGTACGACGCGGCCGTGGAGAAGCGCAGATGGTGATCCTGAATTCCGCCCGACCGCTCCTGCTCACGCTCGTCGCCGCAAGCGTCTCGATTGCGCCCGTTACGGCGTCGGACAACTCGTTCCCGACTCCGACGCCGCCGACGAACGCGGCTCCCACGCGCATCGCGGGCGAACTCGGTGCTCCCGGCCTCGCCATCAAGACGCGCAAGGCGCTGACCGTTCCGCTCGAGGGCGTGCAGTTCTTCGACAACGCCGTCCTGCTGGTGAAAGACGGCAAGATCGTCGCCGTCGGTCCGGCCGCCACGACTCCCATCCCGGCGGACTTCGAGGTCGTCGACGCGGGCGAGCAGTGGATCATGCCCGGGATGATCGACCTGCACAGCCACGTCGGTGGCACGTTCGACATCAACGAAATGGTCTACCTGACGAATCCGGGGCTGCGCGTCTCGTCGTCGGTGGTGCCGCACAACGACGCGCTGAAGGTCACGGTCGCATCGGGCGTCACGACGATCCTGTTCATCCCGGGCTCGGGCGTGAACGTCGGCGGTCAAGGGATCCTGATGAAGATCGGCCTCGATCACTTCGAGGAAGCTCTCGTTCGCAATCCCGGTTCGATGAAGCTCGCGCAGGCGGGCAACCCCGAGAGCTGGGCCATCGGAGTCGGGCGCTCGTTCATGAACTGGAATACGCGCGCCATGTTTTCGCGCGGCGTGCTCTACGCGCAGAAGTGGGATGCGTTCGAGAAGGGGCAAGGTCCGAAGCCGGAGCGCAACTTCGATCTCGACATCTTCCGCGCTCTCCTGAGCAAGAAGACGCAGGTTTCGACGCACACGCAGATCTTCCAGGTCGTGATGACGACACTGACCATGGTCAAGAAGCAATTCGGCCTGGACGTCTACATCGACCACGGCGAAATGGCTGGATACAAGCTCTCCAAGTTCGCGACGGACATCGGCGTCAACGCGATCCTCGGCCCGCGCAACGTCGAAGTCCCGACGCGCCAGTTCATCAACTGGACCGGCAGCAACCCCGAAGGAATCCTGGGCATCGCCGCCGAGTACCAGAAGCGCGGCATGAAGATGATCGGCTTCAACACGGATGCACCGGTCATCCCGCCCGAGGAATTGTTCCTGCAGGCTGGCATCGCCGTGCGCTACGGCTTCGACGCGACGAACCTGGAGACCGTGCGCGGCCTCACGATCATCCCGGCCGTGACGTCGGGCATCGCCGACCGCGTCGGCAGCCTCGAGCCCGGCAAGGACGCGGACTTCGTGATCATGAGCGGCGATCCGGCCGATCCGCGCACTTCGGTCTCGCGCGTGTTCATCAACGGCAAGCGCGTGTACGACACGGCGAAGGACAGGAAGCTCTTCTGATGCGACGGGGGAGCGAGTTCCGAGGTGTGAAGGCGATGCGAACACTTGCTCGCGTCGGCACGCTCGCGTTGGTGACCATCGCCGGCTGCGCATCGACGAAGCACGCCGATTTGTCCGCGCTCGGGCCGGGTGACAAGGGTTGGGCCGTGCGGTGTGACAAGATCCTGACGGCGGACGACGACGATCACGTCTATTCGAACGGCCTGATCCTCGTACGCAACGCGAAGATCGCCTATGTCGGCAAGGACCGCGAGATTCCCGCCGGATACCAGGTGCTGGAAGGCACCGCCGGCGTGGCGGCGCCGGGCATGGTCGACCTGCACTCGCACATCCACAGCGGGGGCTTCGGCGACGTCAACGACATGGTGCTGCCCGTCAACCCGGAGTTCCGCGCCTCGTCCGCCCTGCGGCCGTCGAATCTGGCGGTGCGCACGGCGTGTGCCGGAGGTGTGACCACGCTGTACGGGATCCCGGGCAGCGGGACCTCGATGGGCGGTTTCGGACTTCTCTACAAGACGAAGACGCACGCCACCTACGACGAGACCGTGATGAAGTCGGTCGGCGGCATGAAGATCGCGCAGTCGTACAACCCCGAACGCGGCGCCGGCGACTTCGGCCAGACGCGCGCAGGCCTTTCGTGGATCCTCGAGGACATCAACGAGAAGGCCATCGGCGCGACGCGGCAGGGGCGGGTGGATCGTTCGCTCGAGAACCTGCAGAAGATCCACACGCAGGAACTGCCCGTGCTCATCCACTGCGCCGGCAGCGACGGTTTCACGGCCGCGTCGCGCATGTGGAAGGAAAAATACGACACGCGCTGTGTCCTGAGCCACGGCTGCTTCGACGCTCACGCGACGGCAAAGCACATCGTGAAGGCGGGAGCGCCGATCAACGCCGGCCCGCGCATGATCGACTTCATGTCGACGCGCGACGGCCGCATCACCGGTATCACCGCAAAGTACGAAGACGCCGGTGCGAAGAACCTGTCGGTCTGCACCGATTCGCCGGTGATGCCCGAGGAGGAGTTGTTCCTCCAGGGCGCGATCTCCGCGCGCTACGGCGCCGATGGCTACACGATGCTGCGCGCGACGACGATCAACCCGGCGCGCGCATTCGGCATCGACGATCGCGTCGGCAGCCTCGAAGTCGGCAAGGACGCGGACATCGTGATCCGCTCCGGCGACCCGCTCGATCCTCGTTCGCGCGTCGAGCTCGTGCTCATCGACGGCGAAGTGCAATACGACCGTCGTCTCGACGGACAGTGGTTCTAGGAACGCCCATGAAAAAGACACAACTCCTCTCGATCGTCTCGTTCGTCTTCGCCGCGACCGCGCATGCCGACATGTTGGTCGTGCGCGTCGGACGGGCCGAAACCGTGTCGAAGGGCGTGATCGAGCACGCCGTCATCTTCGTCGAGGACGGCAAGATCGTGATGATCGGCGAGGACCTGCCCGTCGAGCGCGGCATTCCGATCGTCGAACGGCCGGAATGGACCGTGGTGCCGGGATTCGTCAACTGCTACTCGCGACTGGGCGCCGACAGCGAGGGTGGCGACGACATGAGCCCCGACGTCAAGGCCTCGGACGAACTGTGGCCGAAGGCCGACGAATACGCCGAGATCGTGAAGTACGGCGTCACGACGCTCGGAATCTATCCGGCCGGCAACGGCATTCCCGGACTCGCCGTCGCGGTGCGCACGAAGGCCGCGACCAAAGAAGAGATGATCCTCCAGGATCCCGCGTACCTGAAGGTGATCGTGCGTGCCGACTCGGGCGCGAAAAAGCGCATCACAGACGGCTTCAAGAAGGCCGACGAGTACGACGAGAAGGTGAAGAAGGCGCGCGAGAAGTTCGACAAGGACAAGGAGAAGAAGGGCTCCAAGAAAGAGGAGCCCAAGAAGGAAGAGAAGCCCGAGGAGAAGAAGGGCGTCGCACAGGAGCCCGCGGTCGACGATCCGAAACCCGAGGAGAAGAAGGAAGACGCCAAGGAAGCGAAGGACGGCTTCGTCCCGCCGGCACCCGACGCGAAGTCCAAGGCGTTCGTCGATTTGCGCGCGAAGAAGCTCCGCGCCCTCGTGTGCCTGAACACGGCCGCCGAATACCTGCACTGGCTCGACGCGCTCGGCAAGGAAGACATCCACTACGACCTGCGCTGCGTGATGAGCCAGGAAAGTGATCTCTTCTACGTCGCGAGCAAGAAAGAGTGGGACCTGGACCAGGACGGCATCGGCGACAAGAAGCTCAACGTCGTGATGGAGCCGCGCCTGACGCTGACTCCGGGAACGATGCGCACGCGCAACCTCGCTCTCGAGTTCACGAATGCCGGCGCAAAGGTGGTTTTCATTCCGCGCAACGACACCGTGTCCGAGCACAAGGCGTGGCTCGCAGGGGTCGGCGAAATCGTAGGCGCTGGATTGAAGCGCGAAACGGCGCTGCGAGCGATGACGCTCGGGCCCGCGGAAGTCCTCGGGGTCGAGAAACGCGTCGGCAGCCTCGAGAAGGGGAAGGATGCGAACATGGTGTTCCTCGACGGTGACCCCTTCGAGGCGGCGACGCGCATTCAGGCCGTGATGCTCGATGGCAAGTTCGTGTACGGAGACGTGAACCAATGATCCGCATTCAACGCACACTCGCACTCGGCCTGCTCTCGGCCTTCGCGCTGGTGCCTTTCGCACCGGCGTTCGCCCAGGACAAGGCGCCCGACACGAAGGAAGAGAAGAAGGACGACAAGGACGCGAAGAGCGACAAGAAAAAGGAAGTGGACAAGTGGTTCGCTGTCGTCGGCGGCGACGTGTACACCGGTACCGGCGCCGTGCTGCGTGGCGCGACGATCCTCTCGAAGAACGGCAAGATCGAGAAGATCGACTACGACGTCGACCTGCCAGCCGACACGAAGAAGCTGGATGCGACCGGCTTCCGCGTCTACCCGGGGCTCGTCTCGATCTCTTCGCAGGGCCTGCTCGGCAACGCGGCGGGCGACTACGAGGACACGATCGATCCCTTCAACTCGCGGATGATCCTCGGCCTCGCGACTGGAATCACGACTACGGGATCCGGGGGCAGCGCAGTGAAACTCAAGCGCTTCTCCGTCGACGGCATGGTGCTCGCGGAGAAGGTCTACGCCGTCTTCTCGTACAGCAATCGAGCGCCGCGCGCCAAGTTCGAGTTGCGCGACAAGTTCAAGAGCACGGCCGAGTACCTGCGCCAGTACCGTGACTGGGAGAAGAAGGTCAAGGAGCAGAAGGATCTGCCCGAACCCGCCAAGAAGAACGTCGACAGTTCGTGCCTGGCCGTGCTGAAGGGCGAACAGACCGCGAAATTCGTCACCGGCAACCGCGACGAGCTCCTGGGCATCGCACGTCTTGCCCAGGAATTCGGCTTCCGTCCGGTCATCGAGAACGCGACGGAGGCATGGACGGTCGCCGACGAACTCGGGCGGGCAGGGGCGCGAGTCATCCTCACGCCGCGCGAGCGTTCGGAGAAGGACGAACAGCAGGCGCGCGAGGGCGGCTCGAGCATCGAGAACGCCGCGATCCTGCACAAGGCCGGTGTCCAGATCGCGATCGTCCCCGGCACCGAGGGCGTCGACCTGGGCGGCATCGCCGGACGCGACATCATCCACCTGCCCATCGAAGTCGGCTTCGCCGTGCGCGGCGGTCTCTCCGAGCAGGCCGCGCTGGAGTCGATCACGATCGTGCCGGCACGAATCCTCGGCGTGTCGCATCGCGTCGGCTCGCTCGAAGTCGGCAAGGACTGTGACCTCATCGTCACCGACGGCGACATCCTGCACTACAAGTCGTTCGTGCAGTGGGCCGTCATCGACGGCAAGCAGGTGTACGACAAGGAGCGCGAGCTCTTCTACGCGCAGATCCGTCCGCGCCCGGCCGTCGCGGCCGAGCCCAAGAAGATCGACAAGGGCGAAACCGAGGCAAAGGCCGGCGAGAAGAAGGAAGGCGAAGGCGCCGACGGAGAGAAGAAGGAAGGCGAGAAGAAGGACGAGGTCAAGAAGGACGAGCCGGAGAAGAAGGACGGCTGATCCCGCTCTTCGTCGAACTCCCTCTCAGCCATCGCGCTTCAAGAGCGGTCGCAACGCCGAATCAACGGCCGCGGCCGCTTTTTCGTGGCCCTTCGCGTTCCAGTGGCCGTCCACCGGGAACGTGTGTGTTTCGTTCGTTCCCTCGAGAGCCTCGCGCAGATCGACGTGTTCGATCGCTTCTTCGTCACGTGCGAATCCGGCAAGCCGCTGCTCGCTCGACACGATGACGAGCGGCTTTCCGCCCAATGACCTGGCCATGCGCCGATAGAGAGCGCACACGAGCGGCCACTCGCGACTCGGATCTGCTCTGCGCGCCTCGAACTCGTGGTCCCAGCGGGTCTTCTCGATCGCGCACCAGACGCGGCTCACGCTCTCGAGCAGGCTCAAGGGCACGGGCACGCCGCGCAGCTCGAGGTCGTCGCCCGTACCCTCGAACCACGGCTTGCGCTTGCCATAAACGCGGGGGGACACGTTCTCGTACAGGTCGTTCTCGCAGTACACGACCACGACGACGTCGGGAGCGAACTCCGGCGCGAGCTGTTCGAGCAGCAGCGCCTCCTGATCCGTCCCGTACCCCGAAACGGCCGCGCATCGAACGTCCCACGTCGGCTCGAGCGCCGCGAGCCGTCCACACAGACTCTGCTCGAATTCGACACCCCACCCGAAGGCGAACGAGTCGCCGAGCACGAGGATGCGCGGTCGGTCGGGCGAGTTCGAGACGCTCCATTCCGGTCCACGGAACCCACGCGAGTTGATCTCCACGGCGACGTCGAACTCGCTCGTACGGTGTCGCTCGCGAGCCGATGGACGCAGCCGCCAGCCGAGCCGCGGATCGTGCACCACATAGGCGGAATTGGTCGTGGGCGAGAGCGCGCTGCCGCGGAAGATCCGATAGCCGAATTCGGTCGCGAGGACGGCGACGAGGACGCCGATCACGAGCGCGACCCCGCGTTTCACGGCCGATTTCGACTGACTGCTCACGCCATCCCTTTTCGACCGAATTCGATTCGCACTCAGGGAGGTCCGCCCCGAACGATTGCCCGCGCAGACCGCGCTCGCTAGGCTAACCTCGTCGATCAGCGTGAGTTAGCACAACTCTCCACGCGTCACGCACACGCGTTCGACCGACCCACGCATGAGCCTGCGCCACCTGATCCGGATCCTCGGCCCTGGACGCAAGGACAGTCGCAACCTCACCTACGAGGAAGCGCACCGGGCGTTCGACGCGATCCTGTCGGGGACGGAGAGCGACATCGAGATCGCGACGTTCCTCGTGCTCGTGCGCATGAAGGGGCTGACGGTCGAGGAGCTCATGGGTTTCGCGCGCGCGGCGCGGTCGCGCGCGAAGATTCCCTGCAACGAGATGCCGGGCCTCGTGTCGGTCTGTCCGCCCCACGACGGGCTGGAGCGCATGCCGCCCCTCGAAGTCGCCGCCGGTCTCGTGGCCGCGGGAGCGGGAGCGCGCGTGCTGATCCTCACGGATCGTTGCGTTCCCCCGAAGCGCGGCCTCACGGCGGCCAGCGTCCTCGAGGGCCTCGGCCTCACGATCACGTTCGATCCGGACGAGGTCGAATCGTGGGTGAGCAAGACACGCTTTGGGGTGTGTTCCGCCGCGGGCATGCTGCCGGCGCTCATGGCTTTGCGGCGCGTGCGCAACGACGTCGTCATCCGCACTCCGCTCGCGACGGTCGAGAAACTGCTCGCGCCGGCGAACTCGGCGGTGCTGCTCGGCGCTCAGAACGGACCCGTGCTCGGTACGGCCGTCGAAGTCATCCACGAGCTCGGTCACCCGCGCGGCATCGCGATCCAGGGCATGGAGGGCGGCGTGGTGCCCTCGGTGAAAAAGCGCACGCGTGGAATCGAGCTCGCCGAAAGGCACCTCGTGCCGCTCAACGTCGAGCCCGAGGACTTCGGCATGTGTTGCGCAGACGAACCCGACATGCCGCAATTCGGGCCGCCGCCGGACGACGCTGGAACGGGCGACAATCCCGAGTTGATCCGGTTCGCGGCCGATACCACGCGGGCCGTTCTGGCTGGACAGCTCGGCGCGGCGCGCAACGCCAGCCTGCTCACCGCCGGGCTGATCTTGAAGGCTGGCGGACGCGCCATGACCCTGGCCGAGGGCATCGATCAAGCCACGCGAGCGCTCGACAGCGGCGCGGCGAACGAGGTCCTCGCCCGACTCGTCGAGATGAACTGACCGGAGTGGATCCGGATGGACCTCTCTTTTCGGTTCGACTGGTGGTTCCGCTCCCTGCCGAAGTCCCCGCGTGACCTGGGCCGGGTGACGCGCTGCGTGCTGCGGCCGGCGAAAGGCGAGCGCGCCAAGGTGGAGCGCCTCGAGCTCACGGTCGAAGGCGGAATCAGCGGCGATCGCTGGTCGAGCGATCCCGACCGCGTGAGCGGGAATCAGGTGAGCCTGATCAACGTGCACGTCGTCGATTCGTTGAGCGACAAGGACGAGCAGCGTGCCCTCCTCGCGGGCGACAACCTGCACGTGGACTTGGACCTGTCGGAAGCGAACCTGCCCGTGGGCACCACGCTCACGATCGGCGACGTCGTCCTCGAGGTGTCCGATGTCCTGCACCGCCCCTGCCGCAGCTTTCACGCGCGCTTCGGAGCTAGCGGCGTGAAGAAGGTCGCGCGCGCGAACCGTGTCGGCAAGCGCGGCCGGGGAGTGCTCACGCGCGTTCTTCGCCCCGGGACGATTCGGGCCGGCGACAGCATCCACGTCAAGCGGCCCCTCAGCTCATGTCTGTAGGCTTCCAGCCGATGTTCAGGGACCTGTGGGGCCGCGTCCGGCGCAGGCGGAAGGTCGAATCAGGCCCGTTGCAGTACGTCGCCCGACCGGAGCGGTTGCATCGCAACGTGATGGTCACACCGCTGCGCAATGGAAAACAGGCCTTCCCAGCCATGCTCGAGGCGATCGCCTCCGCGCGGACCTGCGTGCTTCTCGAGATGTACATCTGGGTCGACGACGCGACCGGCAACAGGTTCCGCGAGGCGTTGATCGAGCGGGCGCGAGCTGGATGTCGCGTGCGTGTCCTCTTCGATGCGGTCGGCTCGTTCTCGTTGCCGTCGAAGTTCGTGGAGTCCATGCGCGCCGTCGGCATCGAAGTGATCGAGTTCCATCCTGTCGCTCCGTGGCGTGCGCGCTGGAACATCAACAAGCGCGATCACAAGAAGATCCTCGTCGTCGACGACCGCATCGGGTTCACGGGCGGGATCAACTTGAGCGACCAGTACCTTCCGACGGAGGAAGGAGGCAAGGGCTGGTTCGACTGGCACGTCGCCGTGGAGGGTTCCGCGGTACGCGACCTCTCGAAGACGTTCCAGCACACCTGGCTCAAGTCCGGCGGCAGTGCGTTCCCAATCGAAACCGAGAGCGCAGGCCGAGCACACACCGAGGAGGCCGGGAAGGGCGCCGAAGAGTCACGCCGACGCGTCGACCGCGTTCACGACTCCGGGACCGCGCTGGGCGTCCAGGTGATCAGCAACGTGCGGCTGCAGGACCGCTGGCGCATGCACCGCGCCTACTTGTGGGCGATTCGCCACGCGGAGCGGCGCATCGACATCATGAATGCGTACTTCATTCCCGAACTGGGTCTGCGTACCGCGTTCCAGAATGCCGTGAAGCAGGGAGTCCTGGTGCGCGTCATCGTGCCCAGCGTGTCCGACGTGCCGGCGGTCGCTCACGCCAGTCGACATCTGCACCGTCGGCTCGTCTCGCGTGGGGTGCGCATCTTCGAATGGCCGAAGGAGCGCATGATGCACGCGAAGCTCGGTGTGATCGACGGCATGTGGTCGACGATCGGCAGCTACAACCTCGATCACCGCTCGATCCGCCACAATCTCGAAGTCGGCCTCGTCGTGGTCGATCACGCGCTCGGCCAGGAACTCGCGCTGCAATTCGACCGCGACATCCAGCGCTGCACGGAGGTCACGATCGAAGCCCTCGACGCGCGCTCGTGGTGGGATCGCTTCCTCGACTGGTTCTGGTATCAGTTGCGCTCGCAGCTGTAGCGTCAGCGGTCCACGCGGAAAGCGAACACGTTGGCGATGCTGTTTCCGCCCGAGGTGCGCGCCGACACGAGCACGTTCCACGAATCCGAGACCTTGTTCGACGGTACGCGCACGTCGCTGAACAGGACTTTCTCGGTGCGTTCGTTGCTCGTCCGGTGGGAGAGCACTTCGTTCGACTGAGGAACGTGGTCGCCATTGCGGTCGTCGAACAGGGTCACACTGAAGTCGGAGAGTGACGCTTGTCCAGCCGGAGTGCGCGCGCCGATCCAGTTCATGACGAAGTCACCGGTCGCGTCCTCGGTGCGAATCGTGCTCCGGCGCACCTGCAGCGCAGCCGATTCCACGACCACGACGTAACGGCCCTTGCCCCAGCCTGCGCGGCTCGTCGCGCACGAGGCCAGGATGACGAGCGACGATGCGAGGACCAGTTTCACGGGCCTTTCCATTCCTTCCATAGTGTTTCGTAGCGTTCGAGCCCCTTCGACCAGCCGGACTTCCACGCCGTGAAGCTCGCGAACTTCCTCAGGGCCTTTTCGTCGATCTTCAACTGTCTCGCGCCGGACTTCCACGAATCCATCTTGGACACGAGTTCGCTCGGATAGCCCTCGACGACGACTTCGAAGACCTTCCTCTCGTCCTCCGTCCCGTACCACGTCTTGAAGATCGTGCCGGATGCTCTCGCTTGCGTGACGAGTCCGTCGTCGTACGCGATCTTCTTCGCGAGATCGCCCATCCTGGACCAGTTCCACGCGCCCGAAGCGTCCGCCACGACGCCCGACACGAGCTCGGGATGCTCGCCGGCGAAGTAGACGACGAAGAAGCCGCCTTGGCTGTGCCCATAGAGGAAGACCGACTCGACGGCGAACCCTGCCTTCATCTCGCCGAGGAAAGCAGCGAACGAATCCGCGTCCTTCTTCTCTCCGAGGAACAGCCTGGTCGTGCCCTGACCGGGCGAGGTTCCGTCGACCGATACGACGATGTCATCGGGCCGGAACACGGCCACCGGATTGTTCGCCGGACCCCACTGCCAATCGAGTCCCGTACCGTGGAGGATCACGGTCAAGTTGCGCGGCGTCTTGCCGTCGTACCCTTTCGGCACCTTCCAAGCGTAGTGCAGTCCGCTCTTCGACTCGGCTCGATACCAGGTCTGAGGTGCGCCCTTGTCCACAGGATCGCGTGAAGCGATTTCGCCTGCGTGCGCGACCGGCGGGCACGAGAGGGCGGCCAGAACCATGCACGAGAGGGCGCGAATCATGACTCGAGCTTCCCACGAATGGGCTCCGGTTGGCTACGCCTCGCCCGTCGCCCATGCGCCCGGCGAACTCCCCGTGACGTGAGAGTCGAGAGCGACCGCCATGGAGCTTTCTACGTAATAAACCGGGCTGGAGCGTCAATGAGGATTGCCCGTAGTCGAGCCCCCGACCGGTCACGGGTACCCCCTGAGCTTCCCGCTCCCATCCGCAAGGAAAACGTCATGAAGATCAAACTCGCAATCCTGCTCGCTCCGGCCCTTCTGCTCGCAAGCCATGTTTCCGCACAGGGATCGACCGTCCACGGTGTCTGGCAAGGCCAGCTCGACACACAGGAGTTGGTGCGGGCCGAGGACCAAGTCGACGGAACCATCGAGTTCATCGCCTACCTCTCGAGCGTGGGGCATCCCGCCCCCTATTGGCTGGGCGCTCTCGACGTCGATGTGGTCGCCGAGAATGGCGTCTACATCGGGCTGCCCGATCAGTGCCACATCCCGGAGATGGTCCGCAACGAGTGCGGCGATCTGGGCCTCCGCGCCTGGACGTACGTGCTCAACGAGGACGATGTCCGCGCGGCGCAATTCCAGGTCATCCTCGGTCGCTACGAGCGCATCGCGCTCTGGATGGAAGATGCGTGGGCGGGCGGAAGGGTGACCGATGACCTGTACTGGCGCGCCATGGGCTACCTGCGCAGCGTCGCGTTCGACTACATCGAGAGCCTGGGCGTGGTGTCGGTCCGTGAGCGGCTGCAAGAGGCACTCGCGGTCATGGAAGAGCGTGGCTTGAACGCGATCAACCGCGCAGCTGCAGCTCAGGACTTCTACTACAAGATGTACCGGCTGCGTCTCGAAGCTTCGCTGGCCGTGCTGCAAGAGCGTCTCAACAACGGCAAGGCCACGAAGTTGGACTTCTTCCGGATCAATGAGATCGTGGCCGCACTCACCAATCTCAAGACTGGAACACACCCCTTCATCTGCCCGTGAGCGCGGATCCGCGCGACCCCCAAGAGAGAGCCTCCCCACTCGCGCCGGACCCGAAGTGATTCGGACCCGGCACTTCGTCGTACTGCGAGCAATCTCTGCTGCCTACGCACGTTCGCCCAGGTTCCTGCGAACTAGACGGCCGGAACCCGGCCAGCGTCGCGCGTTGAAGGAACCACAGGGGATTTTCGCGCCGCTCGGGAGTTATCTTGGCGTCGCTCGCCCGCGGACACGGGTCTCTCTCGTCTCAGGACATGTGATGGAGAACTCGTATGACCACGCTCGCAACGGAACGCCTGCCCGATCGACCTGAGGACGAGCTCGTGGCGGCAAAGGAGTCGGAGAGCCGCGCGACCGACTGGGACCTGGTTCGACAGGCGAGCGGCACGTCCTCGGTGCCTGATCTCGACGCCGTCTGGTTGAAGTTGATCACGAAGTACGAGGACCCCGTCCGGCGCGTTCTCCGTCGTCACCTTCACGGCGAATCGGAGGCCGAAGAGGCGACGAACGACTTCTTCAGCGAACTGTTCCGGCGCCAACACATCCTGAATCGCGCCGATCCCGCGCTGGGCACCTTCCGCAGCTTCATCCAGGGCATCGCACGCCGCTACGCCCTGCAGTGGAACCGCGCGTCCCATTCGTCGCGAGGGACGGAAGTGGCCTGGATCGACGTCGTCGACGAGCATGCGCGGGCGTCGGACTTGGACGAAGAGGAGGAGACCGAGTGGGCGCTCGCGATCCTCACGCACGCACTCAGCCGGCTCGAGGCGTTCGCGCCGCGGGACGCCGGTCTGATCCGGGAGTTCTACGGCCTCGCGGGACACCCGCGGAGGTGCGGCGAGGAAATGGCGCGAGCACACGGCACGACCCTTGGGGCGCTGCACGTGGCGCTGCACCGCGCGCGACAGAAGCTCAAGGGCGCCCTGTTGGACGAACTGCGTCCGATGGTCACGACACACGAGCACCTCGAGGCCGAGATGCAGTTCCTGATCACGCGCCTGTGCGCGGAACATCCGGGCCTGGATGGACTCAGCGGGCTGTCGTCGACCCACGAGCCGGAGGGGCCGCTTGGTCGCGAGGCCGGCGCCTCCTGACCTGCCCGCGACCCCGGATCCACTCGGGTGCGCAACCTGAAACGCAGCGCGCCGGCCTCGCAAGCCGGCGCGCATGGATCGACACGAGAGACAGAGTCTATTTCTCGGTCTTGGCGAGTTCGCTGCACTTGCCTTCCTTGCAGCACTCCTTCTTGCACGCGCAATCGTCCGTGCAGGAGCACGCCACGAGAGCAGCCTTCTCAGCCTCCGTGCGCTCACGCTTCGGATTCAGGTGACGAATCTGGAGCTTGAACTTGCAGTGGCAGAAGGGCTTGTAGTTGGGGCTCTCCTTGTTGTGACAGGTCGTGCAGACCGTCATGGCCGGGTTGGCCACGATTTCCTCCGCGGGCACCGCCTTGTGGACCTTCGGCGCATTCGGATCCTCGGTCGCCGCGGCGGCCATGCGAGCCTTCATGTGTGCTTCACCCGGCCCGTGGCAGCTCTCGCACTGGACACCCACGGTGCGGTCGAAGCCCTTGGCTACTTCCGCATCGGGCACGCCGAACGCGGTCACGTGGCACTTCAAGCACGCATCCGCCTTCTGCGGATCCTCGATGCCCTTCTCCTTGGCTGTCTTCTTCGCTTCCTCGGTGGCCAGGGACTCGAAGGCGTGTGCGTGCTTCGCCTTCGAAAGTGCGCCGAACTGATCTCCGGTCTCCTTGGACGAGTGGCACGTCTTGCACTTCTGCGCGCCGATGAAGCGGTTGGCCTTCTTGGCTTGGGCCGCCTCGGCGGACGTGCTCGTGCACAGGAAGAACACCATCAACCCGATGGTCGTGAGGGCGGCTAGGGCACTCGCGCGCAGACGCAGGCTCCTATTGGATCGAATCATCATTGGGACTCCTGGAACGATTCTCTGGGCTGCGGTGTTCGAATTCGTTCGTCGAGAGCAGCCAACCCGAACGAGTGTATCCGGAATCTCCCGCGTCCACACGGGCGCGGGAGATCCTCTTCACGAGCGTCAGTACGGCTTGTGCATGCGCTCGACCGCCCACTCGCGACCCGGACCGTGGCACACCGCGCACGATTCGGCGCCGGACGTGGCGGTCTTCACGTCGATGTGAGCTCCGGCCGCGGTGGAGTCGTGGCACGCGCCGCACACATCGCCCCAGGCCTTCACCGGGACGGCGGCCGACGGGTGATCGCGTTCCTGCGGGGCCTTCCAGGCGTCGTTGCCGTGGCAGCGATCACAGTTGCGGACCCCGCCCGGCATCGCGGGGAACTCGACCTCGCCGTATTGGCTCGGATTCCCGCCGTTGCCGACGACCGTGTAGGTCGCAGCATTGGCGAGCTCGGCTCCCTTGTGAATCTTGTGGAGCATCTGACGGAACTCGATGGCCACGCCCGTCGTGAGCGCCGTGTCAGTCGTGGTCGTTCCGACCTTGGGAGTGTCCCAGCGGGGCTTGTCCTCGGCGCCGCTGATGCTGTGGCAGGTGAGGCATGCATCCAGTCCGCGGCGGCCACCGCCGTGGAAGATCACGTCGTTGTGGCACGTGTAGCAGTTGGCGCTCGACGAGATGATCTCGTGCGGCACGATCGTGGTGGCGTTTCCGTACTTGAAGTCGAGCGTGCCCGCGTTCGACGTGCTGCGGTAGGTCTGCAGCTCGTTTTGGAGGCCGAGGTCGAGGTTCTTGTAGAACCAGATGTCGGCCGTGTAGGTCCCGTCGAGGTACGGCAGTCCCTGCCAGTCGCCCTGCTCCTGCCCGATGACGGTGGAGTCGTTGGCCGGCGGAACGTACACGGCTTGGACCGTGTCGCCGCTGTGGCGACGGTAGCCGAAGCGCGCGTCGGTGCGGTAGGACATGACCAGGGCACGGCTCGCCGTGAACGCACCGGTCGACGTGATCACGCCCGAGTTGGTGTCCAGCGTGTACGCGTTGGTTGCTCCCTCCTGCTTGAGGGCCAGCGTGACCTTGGTGATGGTTGCTCCGAACGGGTGGCCGTAGCGCAGCGGAGTCTTGAAGTTGAGCCTCACGGTCGTGTCCGTCGCAGCCGCGATGACGCCGTCCGCCCGTTCAGGAGCCACTTGGACGTACTCGCGCACGCCGAGGCCGAAAGCCGGGTCGATCACGACCGTGTCGCCGTTGGCGAAGCCGATGGCCGACGTCACGTCCACGTAGCGACCGAACGCGAGGCAAGCACGCGTCGTCGTCGTGGTCGTCGCCGTCGTCGCGGCTTCCCACAGTTGCTGGCGTCCGTAGTAGACCGGCACGTTTCCAGCCGCGGGCAACACCTGCAGCGCCGTGTTCGTGCTGTCGGCCAGGAATTCGAACGGCAGATCCATCGGGATCTTCAGCGTGTATTCCGCGACACCCATGACGGGCACGGCGTTCGGAACGACCTCGAAGTAGAAGCGATCCGGTGCGCCGGCCGTGGCGCTGAACGCGGTCTTGCCGGCCACGACTGCGAAGAGAACCGGATTCGCCGCGGCACCGCGGAAGAGACCGATGTTGAAGGTGTTGCCGTTCGCGAACGGGGTCGTTCCCACGCTGATGTTGAACGAGACCGTGGCGGACGTGAAGCGCGTGGACGCGCTGGTGGATGCGGGCAGTTGGCCCGTTCCGAGCGTGCCGCCCGGGCTTGCCGTGACCGTGAAGTCGGTCGCGCTCGAGAACGTGACTTGGACCGTGCCCGAAGTGAGCGAGGATCCCAAGTCGAAGGCGCTCACGGAGGAGCCCGTCGGGTTGGTGCTGTTCGTGGTGGGCGTGGTCGGCAGAGCGCCGGTGCCGAGCGCGCCGCTGACCGTTCCCGTCACGGTGAAGGCCGTGGCGGACGTGAACTCGACGACCAGCGTCTCCTTGACCGCCGATGCGCCCAGGAAGACCTTGCTCATCGAGCCCTTGTTCGACGTGCTGACCGCTTGCAGGCGACCCGCGAAGTCGAACGGAGAGAGGCTCATGCCGTTCGGCGACGGGAAAGGCATCACCAACTGTTGGTTCGTCGTCGGGCCGAAGAAGAAGGTGCTGCAGGAATCCAGGGTCGCGAGCCCGATGTCGGTGCCGGCGTCGTTCTTCAGCGTGAACTTCAACGTCGGCGTGTCGCCGACCGCGAAGTTCCCGCCGGGACCGCTGCCGCCCGTGACGGAGTTGATGACCGAGTTGACGCCCGGGTCGAGGACCGTGTTGTTGAGAGGATGCAAGTGGGCGTCGTCGATCGCGAGCGAGCCGCCGGACTGCTCGTGGCACAGGATGCAGTTCGTGTTGTTCGCCGTGTCGGGCATCGTCTGACCGTTGGACGTGTAGGGGAAGCCCCAGCGCACGTCGTCGTGGCACGCGCCGCAGGCCTGCTCGCTCGGCTGCGTCTTGTAGAGATCGCCTTGCGCCGGAGCGCTCAAGGGGCCCGCCGCATCCGGATCACCGTGGCACTTCGCGCACGCCGTGACGCCGGTGCGGATCGCGTCCGTGCGACCGCGCGGGCTCAGGAGTGGACCAGCGCCGTCGGGGTCCGTGGAGGAGAGCGCGGAGTACCCCGCGTTCCTCGGCATCGCCACGTTCAGATTCGGCCAGACCGGGAAGTTGACCTCCGAGAAGTCGGCCACCTCGCCCTTGTCGTCGACGATCTCGAACGGAACGGGCGTGGCCGCGTAGTTGCGCGAGCCGTCGTTGTTCGTCGTGACGCCGAGCACGGACGCAAGGTGCCCGCCGTTGTGGAGCTTGTGGATCAACACCTTGAAGTCGACGGTCACGCCGGGCGTGGCGCTCATGGCGTTGCTGTCCTCCGCGCCGGCCGTGTGGCACAAGACGCACAGCTTGACGTCGCGCCGCAGGCCTTCGTGGACGCGCAGGCTCGAGTGGCACACGTTGCAGTTGTCCTGTTTCACGACCTCACGTGCCTGGATGGAGGGCGTGGTGCCGAAGAGGAAGTCCTGCGTCGCGTTGGCCGCGTCCCGGAAGGGCTTGTCGTCGACCGTGAAGTCCCAGGCGAAGGACGCACCTACGGTGTAGGTGCCCGCGAGGAGGGCCTGGCCCGCCAGTTCGCCGTCTCCCGTGCCGAAGCTCGCCGAATTGTTGTACGGCGGCTCATACGTCGCTGGGATGGGGTCTGCGAAGGTGTAGGTGTAGGAGCCGTCCGCGTTGGCTACCGCGGTCGCGGCGACGTTCGTCACCTCGGGGATGACGCGCTGGTAGTTGAACGACGGACCCGAGATCAGGAGCCGCGCTTCGGACATCTCGGAGAGCTTCCAGGCCGTCGTGTCGTTCTTCGTCAACCGGAAGGTCACCACGACGTGGTCGCCCACGGCGAAATGGCCGCCTGCACCGGTTGCGCCGCCGAGGCTCACGATCGCGGCGTTCAACCCCGGAGTGCTCTTGCCCTGCACGACCAGCGTGCTCGTCGTGTCGCCGCCTCCGGGGGGACCGCTCGGCCCAGCCGGACCGCGGTCACCGTCGCTGCCCGAGCAGCCGGCCAGGGCGATGGAGACACCGAAAGCAATCAGGGTGATGGATTGCTGGAGGAGGCCAGGGGAGTTTCGCAAAGAGTTCATGTCGGGGGCCTTTCGAGAAACGAGTTGTTCAGTTGTGGCAGCGGTTGCAGTTGCTGCCGTCGTCGGCGTGCGGCAACGGAGGCTGTGTGCCTCCGGGCATGTGGCACTGCCGACAATTCATCGCGGGGTTGTGGCTGGGCGGTTTGGGCGTCGCGAGCGCGTGGCTCGGCGTGCCGGCATGGCACGTCGAGCAACCCTCGCCGGCGAGCGGCTCGTGGCAGGTCAGACAGTGGTTGTCCTGCGGGGCGCCGAACATGCCGACGTGGTTTCGCGGTTGCGTTTCCGCGTGGCAGGTAGCACAGGTCGACGGCTGGTGGCACGTCTGGCAGTTCGAGCGGTCGAGCGACGCGGCGACACCGTGGCCGACACGACGCCACTGCTGGGTGTGATTGGCCGGCTGCGTGGTCAGGTGGCAGGCCGCGCAATCCGTTTCCTTGTGGCACGTGTCGCAGCGGTCCGAGCGCTTCTCCGAGCCCGCGCGGCACACGCCGCCGTGCAACTTCGTCCAGTTGCCGTCGTGCGAGGGCGGCCGGGCGTCGGCACGGATCTGCGTGTGGCACGTGGAGCACTCGTTCGCCACGCCCTTCGACGCGTGGCACTGCATGCACACGTCCATGTTCGCCTGCGGCAGTTCGAGGACGTCCTCCGACTTCTCGATGCCCGTGTGGCACGTGGCGCATTCGACGCCTTTGGTCACGTGGCGCAGGTGCGGGAAGATGATCTCGTCACCGACGGCGCTGCGTCCCGTCTTCTTGAATCCCTTCGCGTCGTACAGCGCGTCGACCTTGCGTTCAGCCGGCTTGTCCTTGTCGATCTCCGCGTGGCACAGCTTGCAGGCGCCGATGCCCGGGATGCCGGGCTCGTCGCTCGTTTCCGCCGCGAGGTGACAATCGGTGCAGGCCAGTTCCTGTTCGGCGTGCACGCGGTGGCTGAAGGCGTAACTGCGCCGGACGGAACTCTCGCTCTTGAACAGCACGCAGCCCGCCAGGACCAGGAAGGCTCCGGCCAGGACCAGAGCGCTCGCGGCGCGTCGGTTCGCTCGCAGCTCTAGAAGTGCCATGTCGCTCCCGCCATGAAGAGTTGGTGATTGTCGAAATCGTCGTCGTCGTAGGCGTACTCGAGATCGAGCGTCCAGGCCGTTCCCAGCGCGTGGCGCAGGCGTCCGTACCACGTGCGCACGTCGTCACGTTCCACGTCCTGCACGACGTCGTACTTGTACAGCGCGTAGGCGGATCCGACCGAAGCACGCCACTTCTTGTTCGGCGTCCAGGTGAGATCGGCGCCCCAGGTGCGGATGTCCTGCTGGTCGCTTTCCCACGTGTCCCCGGTGAGCGACAGGGCGAGCCCCTGCGCCGGGAGGTCCGACACCACGACCGTCGCGTACCCGCGATCGTAGTCGTGGTTCAAGCGGCTCTCGTCGCCGCTGTCCTCGAGGCGGCGCAGATCACCGCCCAGATCGAGACGCACGTGCTCGCCCAGGTTCTTCGACGCGAGCATGCGGTACTGCCGGTAGGGCTCGAACTGCTGCAGCGTCGAGAAGAGCGGATCGAATTCCTGCGCGAAGGCGCGCTGCGGCTCGAGCAGCTCGTAGTAGGAGCCCTGCACCAGCCAGTCGCCCTTCCCGTCGTTCCAGGTCGCGCGCAGACGCACGTCCCGATTCTCCGACTCGAGTCGCGTGTAGGCGCCGTCGACGAGCCACTGTTCGCCGAATCGCTGCCACAGGGAGAGCCCGAGGAGGTCGTTGGAGAAGTCCGACGGCTGGGCGTCCTCGTTGACGTGCATCCAGTCGGCGCGCACGCGGCCATTCGACCACGGACGGCTCTCGGCCCAGGCGCCGTAGATCTGGTCGCTGATCGAAGTGGCTTCGTACAGGCGCACCGGCACTCCGCCGTAGGCGCCCGCAACGATCTTCGAACGCCCCATCTCCTTGGACTGGACGCGCACGCCGTCGAAGTGGGCGATCTCGGGCGTGGAGGTCTCGTACTGACGGCCGATCCGGGCTTCGACCGGCGCGTCGAAGGGCCGGTTCACGTCGACCGAGGCCTCGTACAGGTCCGCGTAGACGCTCTTCCCGTGCGTGTCCTGCAGGCTCCCGAAGGTACGCTGCGTATCGGCGTCGCCGCGGCCGTCGAGGTCGGCGCTCAGTCGAGCGAGCAGGTGGCCGCTCACGCGGTCCGTTCCGGGCCGGCCGACGTTCAGGGAAAGGACCGAATAGGCGTCCTGATCGCGGGCGTCGCCCGCATCCCGCATGCGCCAGCGAAACGACCAGGTTCCTTGCGGGTCGAAACCGGGCCCCTTGGACTTCTCGAGCGCGGGCGCGGGCTGGGCGCTGGTCACCGAGCCGGGGCCCGCGTTCGACGTCTGGGATCGGGCCTCGACGACAGCCTTGGGAGCCGTCTCGATCTTCCCGTTTGCGGGAGGATTGGCCGCGGGTGCCTGGCAACCAGCCGTGCCGAGGAGCCCGATGAGAAGGGCCAGCGCCGGGCTGCTCGCTGCGAGCCGGGTGAGAGAGGAGGATCCGCCGCGTGGCGCGATGAAACCGGGGGTATGTTCCATGGCGAACCTGCGCACAGCATGTCAGGTGGCTGCGAACAGGCCCATGCGAACTAGTGCGTAGTGCGAGTGTCGATTGCGCGTAGTGCGCGGTTCGATTGCAGGAGCATGCGGCCGTCCAGCGGGAAACAGGCTGGTGCGAGCTTGCCCCTGTACACGATCGTCCCTACGTTCGGCGTGTGCGCGAATGCGCCCTTCGATTCGACTCGGCGCGTGACGTGCGCGCACGAAGCTCTCCCCCCTACAAATGGCCCCACAGATGAGTTCGATCCCGATTCCTCCCGAGTCCGACAGGCCGTCGGGCCCGGTACGTCCGATTCTGGTGCTGCTCACCAGCCACTGGATCAGCTTGATCGGGGTCGCGCTGATCTTGACCGCGCTGTGCACGTGGATCTTCCTCCTCCCGCTGCAGTTGCGCGGCGAAACGGACAATCCCTACCTGGGCCTGCTCGCGTTCCTGATCGTTCCCATGGTGCTGTTCGCGGGACTGGCGCTCGTCCCCGTCGGCGCCTGGATCGCGCGCAAGCGCGTGAGGCGCAAGCTGAAGGGAGTGTTGGACAAGAAAACCGCCTGGTCGCGCTTTGCCGTGACGTTTGCCGTCGCGACCGTGATCAACCTGGGCGTCGGGACCCAGGTCACGTTCAGCGCCGTGAAGCACATGGAGACGGCCACCTTCTGCGGCTCCTGCCACGTGATGACGCCCGAGCAGAGGACGCATGCGGATTCCGTCCACGCCCAGACCAAGTGCGCCGAGTGTCACGTCGGAGACGGTGCCAGCGGCTGGTTCGCGAGCAAGTGGAACGGCGCGCGGCAGTTCTTCGAGAACCTGTCCGAGTCCTTCCCGCGGCCCATCCCCTCCGCGCTCGCCACCGACCGGCTCGTTCCGGCCAAGCAGACCTGCGAGGAATGCCACTGGCGCGGCAAGCCGGGCAACATCGTGATGCGCGTGATCGATTCTTTCTCCGAGGACGAGGCCAACTCGCTGAGCCAGACGGTGCTGACGATGCACGTCGGCGGCACGGTCCTCGGCGGCATCCACGGCCGGCACCTCGACCCCAACATCACGATCCGCTTCAGGGCGAAAGACCCGGAACGCCAGGACATCGTGTGGGTCGAAGCCCACGACGCGAAGACCGGGGTGACGCGCACGTACACGAAGGCCGGCTCGACCTCCGAACCAGCGGAGGGCCAGACGACCTTCACCATGCAGTGTGTCGATTGCCACAACCGCATCGGGCACGCGCTTCAATTGCCCGGCCGGGCGCTCGACGCCGCGCTTGCGGGCGGTCGTCTCCCGACCACGCTGCCGTTCCTGAAGAAGATCGCCATGGAGCTCTTCAAGACCGAGTACGCGAGCCAGACCGAAGCCTCCGAGAAGATCCCCGCCGTACTCCTCGAGAGGTACGCGAAGGAGCAACCGGACGTCTTCGCGAAGCGAGAGCGTGACATCGCCGCCGCGGGCGCCGTCCTCGTCGACATCCACAATCGCAACGTCTACCCCGATCTCAAGGTCAAATGGGGGGCGTACCCGTCCAACATCGGGCACACCGATTCACTCGGCTGTTTCCGCTGTCACGACGGCGATCACAGGACGAAGGACGACAAGCTGATCCCGAACAACTGCTTCACCTGTCACTTCACGTCGGCCCTCGACGAGCCTTCACCTGAAGTGCTGCAGACGATCGGGCTCGAAAAGGTCCTCGAGAAGATCCGCAAGAAATAGCGCGGGATCCCCGCGCGCTCAGTAGTTCTTCGAGAAGAGCACGCGCTGCGCGCTCGGCTTGCCGGACTTGATGCACTTGCCGGCGGCCTTGGCGGGCCCTTGTCCGGCGAGCGGAATGCAGCGGATCGTGGCCTTGGTCGCTTCCTTGATGGCGAGCTCGGTTTCGGTCGTGCCGTCCCAGTGCGCCCACGCGAACTTCGAGCCTTCGTCGGCGAAGACCGCTTCGAAATCCTTCCACGTGTCGATCACGACCGTGTTCGCCTCGCGCAGCTTCAGCGCGCGCTCGAAGAGGAACTTCTGGAATTCGTCGAGCACGCGCCCGATCGAGAGACCGAGGTCCTTCATCGGGAGCGTCTCCTTCACAGCCTTGCCGTCCGGTCCGATCGGCGCGACGCGGCGCTTGATCATCACCGTGCCGCCGTCGAGATCGCGCGGTCCGAGCTCGATCCGGATCGGGACACCCTTGCGCTCCCACTCGTAGTATTTCGCGCCCGGCTTCACGCCGTCGCGGTCGTCGACCTTGACGGTGAGACCGTCGTCGCGCAGTTCCTTGGCGATCTTCTGCGCGGCTTCGTACACGCGCGCCTTCTCCTCGTCCTTGCGATAGATCGGCACGATCACGACGTGGATCGGCGCGAGCTTCGGCGGCAGCACGAGGCCGTCGTCGTCCGAGTGCGTCATCACCAGGGCGCCCACGAGGCGCGTCGACACGCCCCACGACGTCTGCCACACGAACTCGCGCACGCCCTTTTCGCTCTGGAACGTGACGTTGAACGCCTTGCCGAAGTTCTGGCCGAGGTCGTGGCTCGTGCCGGCCTGCAGCGCCTTGCCGTCCTGCATCATCGCCTCGATGCAATGCGTCTCGACCGCGCCCGCGAAGCGCTCGTTCGCCGTCTTGATGCCCTGGATCACGGGCATCGCCATGTATTCGTGCGCGAAATCACGATACACGTCGAGCATGCGCGCGACTTCCTCGAGCGCTTCCTCGTGAGTGGCGTGAGCGGTATGGCCCTCCTGCCACAAGAACTCGCCGGTGCGCAGGAAGAGCCGCGTGCGCTTCTCCCAGCGCATCACGTTCGCCCACTGGTTGATGAGCAACGGCAAGTCGCGGTAGCTGTCGATCCACTTCGCGAAGAAGTGCCCGATGATCGTCTCCGAGGTCGGCCGGATGACGTACGGCTCCTCGAGCTCGTTCTTGATCTCCATCTTCCCGTCGACCGCGCGCAGTCCGGCGTGCGTGACGACGGCGCACTCCATCGCGAAGCCCTCGACGTGCTGCGCCTCCTTGGCCAGGAACGACAGCGGAATCAGCAGCGGGAAGTAGGCGTTCTGGTGGCCGGTCGCCTTGAAGCGCCGGTCCAGATCCGCCTGCATCTTCTCCCACACGGCGTACCCGTGCGGCTTGATGACCATGCAGCCCTTGACGACCTCCGCCGGCTCGGCGAGGCCGCCCTCGCGGACGACGTCTTGGTACCACTGGGCGTAATCTTGGGCGCGGGGCGTGATGCGTGCTTCGGACATGGGGGGGGAAGCGTAGAGGAGGGGACCTCGACCCGCCACCGAGCGCGGAAAAGGAAGGAGAGCCGAGGTTGCCCTCGACTCTCACTCCGGCACCGCGGAACCGCGGCACCTGCCTGTCTGTGCGCCTATTTGAAAGCGCTCGGACTTTGGTCTCGGGGTCGGTCCCACGGTGCTCGGGCCGAGGCTCGAGCAATGGGAACCGAAATCATGGTGCTGTCTCTGGTTGGGAGGGTCTGTGGGCAGACGACCGCAAGTTCGGATCCGAGGTGCCCGTCAGGCACGAGCACCACGACTGGATTGTGTCGGCTGGTTTCGAGTCCCACAATCGGGAAATCTGCAACTTCGAAGATCGGGCCGTCCCCGAGGCGCTCTCCGACCTGCCCTCCAGACCGGGCCCCGGGCCGGGTAGACTCTCCCCAATGAACCAGATCCAGATCCGCCCCGACATGACCATGGAGGCCATCCTGGCCATCGCTCCGGCCGCCCAGCGCGCCCTCTTCCAGCGCTACCACGTCGGAGGATGCTCTTCCTGCGGGTTCCAACCCAGCGACACCCTGGCGCAGGTCTGCAAGGACCACAACATCCTCGACGTGAACGACGCCATCCGCACGATCCTGATCGCGCAGGACATGGACGCGAACATGCAGGTCGACCCCAAGACCGTGCAGACCTGGCTGGAGGCCGGCGACGATTTCTCGTTCATCGACGTGCGCATGCCCGAGGAGCTTGCGAACGGGCGGATCGAGCGTGCCGAGCCCCTCGACTACTCGGACTCGGGCAAGTACATGAGCCTGCCCAAGGACCGGCGGATCGTGTTCGCGTGCCAGACCGGCGCTCGCAGCCTGGACGTCGCCGCCTACTTCAAGGGCCACGGCTTCACCCAGGCCTACTCCCTGCGGGGGGGGGCCGACGCTTGGCGCTCCCAGGGCGGTCTTTCCCAGTCCCGGGCCTGAGCGGGCGTCTACCCCGTAGACACCTTCCTGAACCTGCCGATACACTTCGGAAGCAAGGAGCTTGGTTCTGCCACCGGGCTCCTTGTCCAGACGTTCCCCAACGTTTGGGCTGCGGTCCCCACTGCAGCGCTCTGTGGTCACCCTGCCAAAGACTTCAGAGCCGCTGGGACGCGGTTCTGCCACCACGTCCCGGCCGTCGACTGATGCAAATCAGACCCGACCCGCGCGGAGTCGTCTCCCCCAAGGAGACGACTCCCTTTTTTTTGACGGTTCCTTCAGGTGCGCGCGCGAGGCCGTTCAGCGCATCGGCCCGTCGACGAGCACCGCGAAGCCTTCGCCCGCCGGCACGAGCACCGTGCGTGAATCGTCACGGTAGGACAGCGTGATGCGCAGCGTGCGCTCCACTTTCCCGCGCGCATCGAATCGAATCACGGCCGGACGACCGAGATTGTCGTCGCTGAGGTGCACGCCCTCGAACACCGCATCGACGGCGTAGCAGCGCGGGCTCGCGGCGCCCGGCAGAACGGGGTCCTCGACGCCCGTGACGTGGTAGCTGCCGGCGGCGCGATCGAACACGACCTCGACGGGAGTGCGATTGCAGGCGGCGCGCATCTGCGCCATGCGCAAGTCCTCGACGAGCAGTTGCGCCGCTTTCACGAGCGTCACCTCGGAGCGCGAGAAGTAGGCCCAGATCGAGAAGGTTGCCGTCAGCGAGATGACGAGGAGCGACAGGCAGAGCTCGAGCAGCGTGAATCCTCGAGTCGCGCGCATGCTTCTCCTTCTCATCGTGTCGCGGCCCGCATGCTCATCGGTCGCTCGCGGCGACCAACTGAAAGCACGGCTAGAGATCCCAGAACTCGGGCCCGAAACCGAAGGCATTTCCCGTGCAGTTCGCGCGGATTTCGCCCGTCGCGGGCTTGTAGATCCACCCGGTGGAGTCGTCGGCCCGCTCCGGCCAGGCCTCCGCGGCGGCCAGGAAGCGCACGCTCGCGAGCCCGTTGACCGGATTGCGCGGCACCCCGCCGGGAGCATCGGAAGCGTGCAAGCGCACGAGCCCGACGTCGGATACGGCATTCGCGCGCTCGATCGCTCTCGACCACTCGCGCTCGAACCAACGCGGATTCGCGCCGCCGTTCGTGTCGCAGCCGGGATAGGCGCCGTGTTCGATGTGGTAGTCGGAGATGATCGCGCGCAACTCGGCGAGCGAGAGCCGCAGCTCGATCAGCGGTCGTTCCGCCTCGACCCAGGCGTGCATGCGTGCGGGCCGCGGGGCCGTGGCAATGAACGCGAGCAACCCGCCGACGGCCACGAACAACGTGATCGCGACCCAGGACTGAGACCGTGCGCGCAGGGGAGTCGAGCGCGACCAGGCGGGAGGCTTCGGGCCCATGTCGACGGGGCGCATCGACCTCGGCGACCGGGCACCGCTCGTCCCGCCGGGATGCGGGCTCGCACTGGGCGTGCGGGCCTCGGAACCGGAGCTGTCGAGGGTGTGAACGACCGTCATCGTGATCTCGGCACCCTGAGAGTGAGCGCCGGATCATGCTCTTCGGCGCTTCGGAGGAGATCCTTGAGCGCGTCCAGCGCGCTGTCGACATCAGTCCAACAGGCGCCCGATCCACCGAGGCTCCCGCCCACGAGGAAATGAGCGGACACGCGCCGAATCGCGATCCAAATCTCGCGCGGCTCGCGCGCGTTCGCCATCTTCGAGTCCGTGGAAGGACTCAACTACCAGCACCTCTACTACTTCTGGCTCGTCGTGCGCGAGGGGGGAGTGGCGCGGGCGGCGGACAAGCTCAAGCTGTCGCACCCCACGATCAGCACGCAGGTGAAGCAGCTCGAGCGCGCGCTGGGCGAGAAGCTGCTGGTGAAACAAGGCCGCCGCCTCGTGCCGACGGAATTCGGGCGCATCGCCTACCGTTACTCGGACGAGATCTTCGGTCTCGGACGCGACCTGCTCGACACGATCAAGGGACGCCCGGGCGTGGGGCCGCTCCGACTCGTCGTCGGCATCAGCCAGTCGATGCCGAAGCTGGTGGCGCGCAGGCTGCTCGCGCCGGCGCGCGCCCTCGCAAACCTGCCGCACGTGCGTCTCGTCTGCCTCGAGGACAGCAGCGAACGCCTGCTCACCGAACTCGGCGCGCTGAACCTCGACCTCCTGCTGAGCGATGCGCCGGTTCCGCCATCGAGTCCGGTGCGCGCGTTCAACCACCTGCTCGGCGAGTGCGGCGTGACCATCTGCGCGACGAAGGAACTCGCGCGACGTCATCGCAAGAACTTCCCGCAGTCGCTCTCCGGCGCGCCGATGCTGCTCCCGATCGAGGGCTCCAACCTGCGGCGCGCGCTCGAACAGTTCTTCGACGAGCACGACATCCGCCCGCGGCTCGAAGCCGAGTTCGAGGACAGCGCGCTGCTCAAGGTGTTCGGCCAGGACGGCGTCGGGCTCTTCCCCGTTCCGACCGCCGTCGAGCGGGACGTGATCAAGCAGTACGAAGTCGAAGTCGTCGGACACCTGCCCGAGGTTCGCGAACGCTTCTACGCCATCTCCGTCGAACGCAAGCTGAAGAACCCGGCGGTGCTCGCGATCTTCGAGGCAGCGCGCAAGCGCCTGTTCAAGGACCTCGACTGAACCCGTTCACCTCTGCATCCACAGCACGAACTCGTGGTAGAGCGGAATGCCCACCGCGAGGTTGAAGGGAAACGTGATCCCGAGCGCCGAAGTCAGATAATAGGCCGGGTTCGCCGTGGGCAACGAGATCCGCACGGCCACGGGCGCCGCGATGTAGGAAGCGCTCGCCACCATCGTGGCGAAAATCGTCGCTCCGCCCACCGATAGGCCCGCCCAGGTGCCGAGGAACGCGCCGAGGAGACCGTTCACGACGGGCGCGACGAGTGCGAACCCGACGAGGAAAAAGCCCGTCGCCCGCAGATCACCCAGGCGGCTCGCCGCGATCAATCCCATGTCGATCATGAACAGGGTCAGCACGCCGCGGAACGGATCGACGAAGAACGGTTTCACGCTCGTGATCCCGCTCGGACCCGCGGCGAGCCCGATCAAGATGCCGCCGACGAGCAGCAGGTTGCTCTTGCTCGCCAGCACCTCGTGCAGAGACACGCGCCACGAGATTCCCGTGCGCGCCGACTGCGCGAGAGCTAGCGCGACCAGGATTCCGGGCACCTCCAAGAACGCGACGAGCGCCGCGAGGTGGCCCTCGAACGGCAGCGCCCGTGACTCGACGAACACGCTCGCCGCGGTGAACGTCACGATCGACACCGATCCGTAGTGTGCGGCCACGGCGGCGGAGTCGACGATCGACAACTTGCCGAGCCGCCGCAGGACGGCGAAGCACGCGAGCGGCACGACGGTGCCCGCGACGAGCGTCGCCGCGGCGGGCAGCGCGATCTCCGCGCCCGAAACCCGAGCGAGCTCGGCGCCGCCCTTCAGGCCGATCGCTAGCAACAGGTACGAACCGATCGCGGAATGCACCGCGTCCGGCAAGCGCATGTCGCCCTTCACGAGCGCGCCGACGATGCCCAGCGCGAAGCCGAGCACGATCGGCGAAGTCAGGTTCAACCGCAGGAGTTCGAGTGCATCCATCGCGTCGCGGCTTGGGGGAGGTCGAGTCCGATGCGCGCGCAGAGTTCTTGCAGCCTGCGGCCGAGTTCGGCGTCGTCGTCGGCACGCAGCGTGACGTGTCCGAGCTTGCGCCCCGGAGCAGGAGACTTGCCGTAGTCGTGCCAGTGCGCGCCCGGAACGGCAAGCACGTCGCGAGCGGGCGGCAGGGTGCCGAGCAGATTGACCATCGCGCACGGGCCGAAGGCGCGCGTGCCTCCGAGCGGAAGGCCGCTGATCGCGCGCAGGTGATTCTCGAACTGGCTCGTCTCGGCCCCTTCGATGGTCCAGTGGCCGCTGTTGTGCACACGCGGCGCGATCTCGTTCGCGCACAGGGCCGCGTGGCCGTCGGGCGTCGCGACCTCGAACATCTCCAGCGCGAGCACGCCGACGTAGTCGAGTTCCTCGAGCAGGGTGAAGACCATCCTCTGCGCGTCGCGCAGCACGTTCTCGTCGACGTGCGCGGGAGCCAAGGTCAAGCGCAAGCAACCCCGCTCGTGATGGTTCTGCGCGAGCGGATAGAACACGACCGCCCCGTCCGCTCCGCGCGCCGCGATGATCGAGAGCTCGCGCCGGAACGGCACGAACGCCTCGAGGATCGCCGTACGTTCACCGAGTTCTCTCCCGGCTCGTTCGATGTCGGCGAGTGTGCGCAACGTCCATTGCCCGCGTCCGTCGTATCCGCCACGCCGGGTCTTCAGCACGGCGGGCACGCCGATGCGCTCGACGGCGTCCGCAAGAGCCTCCGCGCCGTTCACGAGGACCCACGGCGCGGTCGCGAAGCCGAGCCGGTCGAACATCTCCTTCTCGAGACGCCGATCCTGCCCGATTTCGAGCGCGCGCGTCGGTGGGAACACCGGCGCACCGGCCGCGGCATGTTCGACGTCACGTGTCGACCAGCTTTCGCTTTCGAACGTGACGACGTCGATGCCGCCGTGGAATTGCGTGCTCGCCTCGTCGATGAACTCGAAGACCTGTCCGAGCGGCCGTCCGGCCTCTTCGAGCATGCGTGCGAGCTGCCCGCGTCCCAGGATGCCGATCGTGCGCGCGGTCGTGGCCGTGGTCATACGGTGAGCCTCGGGTCGCTCGTGGCCAGGACCTCGTTGCGTCGCGCTTCACGCCGCGCGGCGAGCCGCTCTCGCAACACCGGATCGTGTCGCGCCAACATCGCCGCCGCGAGCAGGGCGGCGTTCTCCGCTCCCGCGTTGCCGATCGCGAGCGTCCCGACAGGCACGCCGCTCGGCATCTGCGCGATCGACAACAGCGAGTCGATGCCGCGCAAGTGCTTCGACGCGACCGGCACGCCGAGGACGGGCACGAGCGTCTTCGCCGCCAGCATGCCAGGCAAGTGAGCCGCGCCGCCCGCGCCGGCGATGATCACGTCGATACCGCGCGACTCGGCGCTTTCGGCGAACGCGAACATGCGGTCGGGCGTGCGGTGCGCCGAAACGATCTCGACCTCGTGCTCGATGCCGAGTTCCTCGAGGATCGCGGCCGCTCGCTTCATGGTGTTCCAATCGGAACGCGACCCCATCACGACGGCGACGCGCGGACGGCGCGCAGGACCTTGACGGGCCTGGATCACGGCAAGGTTCCATGCATGGGGTAGGTCGAGCGCAGGCTGTAGCGGCGGCGGAACAGTCCTGCGGTGCGCCAGCCGCCGTTGTTCTGGAAGTGCTGACGATCGAAGAGCCGCGCCAGTGTTCGCTGCAGACGCTCGCACGCGAGGTCGATCGCCGCGTAGACGTCGCGGTCCATCTCCACGACCTGCACCAGGCCGAGCTTCGTGTGGACTTGCAACTTGCAGCTCTTGTCGACGCCGCCCCGCAGGCCGTTTTCGTCGGAGATGACGGCGCGCACGGCGCGTACCCGCTGCGCGAATCGGCCGATGCCGAAGGACAGGCGGCGCTCGAGATGTTCGCGCGCCGGAGCGGAGGCGGTCAGTTTCTTCCAATGGACGATGAGGTTCATGGTGGGCTCCTTGGTTTCGTGTTTTGTCTGCGGAACTGATTCTCGTCACGAACCAACCTGTAGAGCAGTTCATAGTTCTTCAATTTCATGTAGATCTGCTGAACATGTTCACGAGACTGAAGCAGGTCGAATCAGTCCGCGCATCCACCTCGCACGGGCCGGCGTATCCCGAGGCGACCTGGTTCCACCATCCCCGCAACGAAAGCACGAACACATGAAGATCCAAGCTCTCGCACTAGCAGCAGCCCTCTGCCTCTCCACGCCCGCCGTCGCAGGCGCCTCCAACGGTCCGACCCTGACGGACAGGGTCGCCGCGAGCGGAGGCGCCTTCGACAGCAATCCCTTCGACTACGACATCCTGCTCAATGCCGTCCTCGCCGCCGATCTCGCCGACGCGCTGGACGACCCGAGCATCTCGGTCACGCTCTTCGCGCCCAACGACCGCGCCTTCGTGCGCCTGGCGCGCGACCTCGGCTACTCGGGCTTCATGGAAGCGGGAGCCTTCAACTACATCGTCGGGGCCCTGACGACACTCGGCGGCGGCGATCCGATCCCGCTCCTCACGCAGATCCTCCTCTACCACGTCGCGACGGAAGCCCTGAACCCGTTCGAGGTCATCTTCTCGTCCGAGATCGACACGCTGCAGGGCGGCGTGATCCGCCCGCTGTTCCTGCGGCTGCGCGACAACGATCCGGGCTTCACCGATCCGCGCGTGTTCCTCCCGCTCGGCGTGAACCTCTCGAACGGCATCCTGCACACGATCGACCGCGTGCTCCTGCCGATCGACGTCCCCTGAATCGCCGAGCCCGACCCGGAACCGGAATCAGGCCTGGTCCTTCTCGATCAGCTCGACCTCGCCTTCGATCTCGAGCGAGAAGCGACCGCGCCTGACGGGCACGATGCGCACGTCCGGACATTTCTCCTCGAGACGCTTGCGCAGCAGAATCAGGCGCGTCTCCAGGTTGTCCTTGATCGGCGGCAGGCCGAGGGTCGGATCGAGGCGCAGCTCGCGGTTCGAAAATTCGAGCCGCCCCTCGTCGACGCGTTGGCGCAGGATCTTCCACAGGATCTTGCCCGGGACGTTCCGAATGAGATATTCGCCGTCGACGAAAACGCAATCGTCGTTCCTGAAGTACACGAAGGAGCGCTTCCGCGTCGGCCGCCGGTCGTTCGCCGGCGAGGAAAGCTCTCCGGATCGACGCGTCGCGTCCGCGCCGTCCTCCTCTTCGATCACGCGCATGCGATCGATTCCGATTGCGATCTGGTTGCCCACGATCTGCAGGAAGGCCTCGTCCCATTCGTCGAAGCACAACGGATCGGCGCTCTCGATCGCGAGCACGCCGATGAGTCTTTGGGAAGCGATCAGCGGCAGGGCCAATTGCGCCTGCGCATCGGCCAGGCCCGGAAGGGGAATCTCGGGCGTGAGCTGGCCGGAACCCCCGCTCGCTTCGACACGGCCGCGGATCGCGCGACCGTAGCGCATTTCCGCGCCGACACCCGACATGCGCAACAGGCGCTTCTTCTCGGCGGCCGTACCGATCACGCCCTGCCCGGGCGTGACCTCCGCGCCGATGCCGACCGCACCGTAACCGCGGCTCGCGATCGTGACCAGCCGTCCCGTGCACTCGTCCGCGAGCAGCACCATCGAGTGCGAGAACCCGAGACATTCGTCGAGCCCGAGCAGAGTCGCGGCGAGCAGCCCGTCGAGGTCGCGCGCGTGGGCAATGCGCTCCGAGACCAACTGCAGACTCCTCAGTTCCGTCATCGGCCCGGAGACATTCGGCGGTGAAACCGCATCGAGCACCGGATCCGGCGGGGTCAGGAACCCTTCGACCGGTTCGCAAGCCAGCACGTCGTACACGTCGGCGCTCAGGAGCTTGAACACGCCCGCCATGCCGGTGTGCGACGCGATCACCTGGATGCGCATCGACATCTCGTCGAACAGTCTCCCGCTCGTCTCGGCGCGCAGGAAGCGCAGCTGCAGCAGGTAGGGCTGGAGCGTGATCGGATCCCACAGCCGCACGCTGGCGAACGGGTTCTGGTCCACGTTGCGGCGCGTCTTGTTGAAGAACTGGCAGGACAGCGCGACATGGGTCCGATCGACGAAATAGACCTGGGAGAGATAGGTGACGTTCGGTTCACCCGCGGCGTCCGCGGTGGCGATCACCGCCGGAATGACCCCCTGGAAGCAGGC
>JBGATY010000140.1:0-9999 GCA_044228955.1 Planctomycetota bacterium
CCCGGAGCTCTCCTCGATGTCGCACACGCCGCCGCTCTCGTCCTCGCGCAACTTCGAAACGACTCAGGCCTTCATTCGCGACGTGCGTTCGCGTGTGGCGACCGTGGTCGTGGGCCAGGACGTCGTCGTGGAGCGACTCCTGATCGGACTCTTCACCGGCGGACACCTGCTCCTGCAGGGTGTCCCGGGACTCGCGAAGACGCTGCTCGTTTCGGCCTTGTCGCGCTCGATCGACCTCGACTTCGCGCGCGTGCAGTTCACGATCGACCTCCTGCCCTCCGACATCGTCGGTTCGCAGGTGCTCGACCAGCGAACCAACGAGTTCGTCGTGCGCAAGGGGCCGATCTTCACCAACCTGCTGCTCGCCGACGAGATCAACCGCGCCGCGCCGAAGGTGCAAGGCGCGCTCCTCGAGGCGATGCAAGAACGACGCGTGACGATCGGCAACGAGACCTTCCGCCTGCCCGCGCCGTTCCTCGTCATCGCGACACAGAATCCGGTCGAGCAGGCGGGCACGTTCGAGTTGCCCGAGGCGCAACTCGACCGCTTCATGCTCGTGCACCGCCTGGGGTACCCGAGCGAAGCCGAGGAGCGCGAGATCCTGGCGCGCAACGCGGCGCTCGGGGTGGAGAAACAGGATCGCGGCGCCGTGGTGAAGACCGAATTCGACGTGCTCAAGCAGGAGCCGGTGGGTTCGAACACGGAGATCGTCGCCGCGATGCAGGCGGTCAACGACGTGCACGTCAGCGACACGTTCGTGCGACATGTCGTCGAGCTCGTGAACCGCTCGCGTGTGCATCCCTCGATCGAACTCGGTTGCAGTCCGCGCGCCGGGATCTCGCTCGTGAAGGCCTCGCGCGCACGAGCTCTCATGCACGGCCGGAGCTACGCCATTCCCGAGGATCTGTTCGCGCTCGCGGAGGACGCGATGCTCCATCGCATGCGCCTCAAGTACGAGGCGATCGCCGAGGGACGAACGGGTCGGGACGTGCTCGAGGACCTCTTGAAGGGTCTGGGTGCGCCGCGCATGGTCGCCGCGAGTTGAAGCCCGTGATGTCGCAAGCCGAAGGCTACCTGGAGGATTTCGCGACACTCGACGCGCGCCAGTTCGCGATCGCGATCAAGAAGCTCGCCAACAGCCTGTCCTACGGCATCGATCGGTCCCCGTTCCTCGGCTCGGGCACCGAGTACGTGCAGTCGCGACCGTACCAGCCCGGCGACGCGGTGAAATCGATCGACTGGCGCGTCACGGCGCGGACGAGGCACTACTTCGTCAAGGAGTACGAAGCGCCGAAGAACGTGCCCTGCATGCTGCTGCTCGACACGTCGGCGTCGATGACGGTGTCCTCGACTCGGCGAAGCAAGTACGCCTTGGCGCTGTTCGTGGCGGGCGGCATCGCGCTCGCTTGCCTCGACCGGGCCAGTCCGGTCGGGCTGATCGGCGTGGGCGAGCGCGCCTTGCGTGTGGAGCCCACGCTGTCGCGGGCGCGGGCGTTCGAGTGGATCCTGCGCTTGCGCCGGTTTCGTTTCGACGAGGGCACGACCCTCGCGCGGCGCGTGACCGAACTCGGACCGATGATGCGCCAGCGCGCTCTCGTCGTCGTCTTGAGCGACCTGCACGACGCCGACGCGACGAGCGCGCTGAAGAAGCTCGCTCAGGTACACGACGTCGTCGTGCTGCAGTTCGTCGACCCGGCCGAACGCGGGCTCTCGAGGAGCGGTTTCGTGCGCGCTCGCGAAGCCGAGACCGGACGCGAGTTCGTGACGTTCGGCAAGCGCGCGTGGCTCGATCCCGAGGCCGCGGCGCGCACCTGCCGTTCGGCCGGGATCGACCACCTCGAAATCCGCACCGACCAGCCGTACGAGGTCGCTCTGCGCCGCTTGTTCAAGCAACGCGGGTTCGCCGCTCGAGGGACACGCTGATGCGGCGTTGCGTGGCGCTCCTCTCCTGCGCGATCCTCTTGACCGTCACGGCGTTCGCCGGCGAGACGCGCGAAGCGAAGATCGGACTCCCGGTCCTGTTCTCGGAAGTCGTCGTCGAAGGCAGCGAACTCGAGGGGCTGCCGATCGATCCGAAGGCGCCGTTCCATGCCCGCGTCGTCGCCGTGCGGCCGCACGGGAGCGCCTTCCGCTACGACATCGAGTGCGTCGCGCTCGAATCCGGGGAGTACGACGCACGGCTGGGCCTGCGTCGCAAGGACGGTTCGAAGCCACCCGACGCGCCGGTGCTCGCCTTCGTCGCCCGCTCCAATCTGGAGGCCGGCCTCGTGCGTCCGCACACGCCCGGAGAGGGCCGCGTGCCCGCGCTCGGAGGCTACCGCACGTGGCTCTTCGTGGCCGCGTGCGTGTGGTGCGTCGGGCTCGCGTGGCTGCTGCTTTCCGGACGCAGGAAGCGCCGCGCGCAGGCTGGAAGCGGGCCGGCGCGCCCGCCCACGCTCGTGGAGCGCCTGACGCTCCTGGTCGAGCGCGCCCGCGACGGCAAGCTCGGAGACTCCGAGCGCACGGAGCTCGAGATGGCGCTGGTCGCCTACTGGCGGCGTCGACTGAACCTCGAGGACGGACACGCGAGCGAGTTGTTGCCGCTCCTGCGCGCCCATCCGGACGCGGGGCCACTGTTGCGCGGTCTCGAGCAGTGGCTGCACGCGCCGGGCGGCGCGCACGCGGTCGACGTCCCGGCACTCCTGGCGCCCTACCGCGGTCTGGCTGACGACGCGATCGATCTGCCCGCCGCGCGGTGATCCGGATGGAACCCTTCGCGATCTTCCGCCATCCGTCCGTGCTCTTCCTCCTGATCGTTCCGGCGGCGATCCTCGCGTGGACCTGGAATCGGCGCGGCGGGAGCGTCGCCCTGCCGTTCGACCACGGGCGCCGGACGACCGATCGCAGGCTGCGTGCGGTGCTCGCGAGCGTCGGCTCGCTGCCCGCCCTCCTGCTCGCGATCGCCATCGTCCTGTGGGCCGGTCCACAGTCGCTTTCGGAACCGAGCTCGAGGCGCGCGCTGACGAACATCCAGTTCTGTGTCGACGTCTCGGGGAGCATGACGGCCAAATTCGGCGCCAAGGACCGCTACGAGGCCGCGATGGACGCGATCAACGCGTTCCTCGACTTCCGCACCGGCGATGCCTTCGGCCTGACGTTCTTCGGCAACAGCGTCCTGCACTGGGTGCCGCTCACGACCGACGTGTCGGCGTTCCGTTGCGCGCCGCCGTTCATGCACCCGCGCAATCTGCCCAACTGGTTCGGCGGGACCGAGATCGGCAAGGCACTGCGCGCGTGCCGCAAGGTCCTGATCGAGCGCGAGGAGGGCGATCGCATGATCATCCTCGTGACCGACGGCTACAGCGCGGACCTGTCCGGCAGCAACGACGAGGTCGTCGCGCGCGAGCTCGCGGCGGACGGCATCACCGTGTTCACGGTGCACATCGCCGAAGGCGCGATCCCGAAGGAGATCGTGCGCATCGCCGCGTTGACGGGAGGCGAGGCGTTCAAACCCGAGGACACGGACGGCCTCACCCGCGTCTTCCAGCGTATCGACCAGATGAAGAAGGCGCGCATGGAGAAGACGCAGCCCGAGGCGAGCGACGCGTTCGCGCCCTTCTGCCTCGCGGGCCTGGCTTTGTTGGCGGCGAGCCTGCTGGCGGCGTTCGGACTGAGGTACACGCCGTGGTAGACGGTTCGACCCTAGCCGCGTGGGCGGCGTGCGTCGCGCTGCTCCTCGGCGCGCTCACCGAGTGGCTGCACGCCCGGCGCGTGAAGCGCGTCGCGACACTCGCCTTCGGCGCGCAGGGCGCACCCGCGTGGTGGGCTCGCGGCGCGCCGTTCCTGCGCATCCTGTCGTTCGGGCTGCTCGCCTTCGGGCTCACGACCCTCTATTTCCTCCCGCCGACACGCCACGATCGCAACGGCATGGCCAGCGCACGCGTCAACGATCCGCGCCACGTGCTGGTCGTCCTGGACGTATCGCCGAGCATGCGCCTCGTCGACGCCGGCCAGAAGCACGATCAGAGCCGCATGCAGCGTGCGCGCGACGTCATGTTCTCGTTCTTCGAGCGCGTGCCCTTCGAGCAATACCGCGTCAGCGTGGTCGCCGTCTACAACGGCGCGAAGGCCGTGGTCGTCGACACGCGCGACTTCGAGGTCGTCCGCAACATCCTCGGCGACCTGCCCATGAATTACGCCTTCAAGGCGGGCAAGACCAAGCTCTTCGACGGACTCGAGGAAGCCGCGCGCATCGCCAAGCCGTGGAACCCGGGAAGCACCACGCTCGTGATCGTATCGGACGGCGATACGGTCCCCGCGACCGGCATGCCGGTGATGCCCGACTCGGTCCACGCGACGATCGTGGTCGGAGTGGGCGACTCGAAGGTCGGCAAGTTCATCGACGGCTCGAACTCGCGCCAGGACGTGATGATGCTGCGCCAGATCGCCGCGCGGCTCGGAGGGTCTTTCCACGACGCGAACGAGGCGCACCTGCCGACGGCCTTGATCGGAGAAGCGTTTGCCCTGGAAGAGGGTGGCCCGCTGAAGCGTCTCTCGCTGCGCGAATACGCCCTGCTCTCGATCGGGACGGGGGCGGCGCTCCTCGCCTTCCTGCCGGTTCTGCTGCACTTCGCGGGGGTGCCGAGGCGGGGAAAGCGGGTCGTGAGCGCTGGACCTCCGAATTCGAATGAGGCACAACTTGGCCGTCCGGTCGAGATAGGATGAGCGGGGCTCGAATTGGAGGAATGCTCATGAGGCGACTGTTCCTGTTGGCTTGGTTGCTGATCCCGGTGGGAGCCGGTGCGTACCACTTTGGTCCGGGCCAGGATCGCCTGCGCGACGACGACGTGGCGGCGCTCGTTTCGAAGGGGCGCCGTTCGGCCGAGGTCGCGCGCGCCCTGGCGGCCAAGGAAGGCGACGACGCGGCGCGCGGCGATTGGACGGACGCCGAGGCGGCGTTCACCGAGGCGCTCAAGCAGTTGCCGGCCGAGCGCAAGGACGAGGCACGCGCATTGCGCGTCGAACGCGCCAAGGCGCGCGAGTTCACGGGCCAGTTGTTCGAGGCGCGCGCGGAACTCGAGCAGGTCGTCGACGAGCTCGGCGCCGATCCGAAGTCGGATCCGAGACTGCTCGCCGACGCGCGCAACGCACTGGCGAACGCCCAGTACTATTCGACGTGGCTCCTGCGCCTCGAAGGTGCTCCGCGCGAGGAGTGGGGTCCGCAGATCGAAGCCTCCCGGCAGAACTACAAGCTCCTCGCCTCGCAGGCGGCGGAGAAGCAGGACGTCGAGGTCGCGAAGCTCGCGGAAAAAGACCTCGAAGCGGCGATCCGTCTCGAGCGCATGTCGCTCGACGATCTGCAGGGGCTGCCCCTGCCATCGCAGTGAAAGGGTTGCGGAGATGGCCGCGGTCGCGGCCAAAAGGGCAACAAGAGCAAGGGCAAGAAGCCGCAGGACGCGCGCGGCGCCGGATCCGGTCCGCCGCCCGACGGCTCGGGCTCTTGAGTTCCAGCCAGTCCGGAGTGAGGCGAGGTCGCATGTTCGCTCGCAGTGCAGGTGTCGTTTTCGCCGTCGGATTCGTGCTCCTCGGCCGTGCCGCGGCGCAGGTCACGATCATCACGACGGGCAGTTCCATCGGCACGGTGGAGATCAGCGATTTCGAGGGCGAGGATCCGCCGCAGGCGATCGAAATGGCCCCCCAGGTGAACGAGCCCGCCAAGGCTCCGACGACGCCCGGACCTCGGCTCGACAAGCTGAAGAAGCTCGATTTCGATCGTCGTCCCTCCGCCATCCTCTCGGCCTGGGCCGAGCCGCCGAAGGCGGAGAGCGAGCCCGAGGCGAAGCCCACGCTGGTTCCCGCGCCACCCGAAACCAAGCCGCCGGAAGCCAAGCCCGTGGTCGTCCCGGCGCCCGAAGCCCCGCTCGACGAGGCCGCGCTGAAAAAGCAGCAGGAGGCCGAGGCCGCGGCGAAGAAGAAGGCCGAGGAAGCAGCCGCCGCCGCCAAGAAGAAGGAAGAGGAAGCCGCCAGGAAGACGGCCGAGGCCAAGGCGCTCGAACTCGAGCTGAAGAACTTCCAACGCAGCGTCACGCTCGGCGACTGGAACGCCGTGAAGACCTACCTCGCGTCGCTCACCGAGGCCGAGAAGAAGTTCGCGTACGAGCGTCTCCTGCAGAACCTGCAGCAGGGGCCGCAGAACAAGCCCAACGTCCCGCCACAGGGACAGCAGTACCTCGAGAAGAACCGCTTCTCGCCCGCGGACGTGCTCGGCCTCGCCGCCGCCGCCCCGCTCGAGCTGGCCAAGGAGCACGTCGAGAAGCTGGGCCAGATCCTGCGTCAGGTGCTCGACGCCGGCCACCAGATGGAGGACTTCCTCGCCGCCGCGCGACCGCACCTCGATGAAAAGGGGGCCGCGCTCGATCGCCGCCGTCTCGCGCGCGTGCTCGTCGCGGCGAACGAGCCCTGGCACACGGGCGAATTCCTGCCGACTCCCGAGAAGGCCGAGGCGGACGGCGATCGTGAAGCGCTCAATCTGATCGCCCGCCACCGCATCGCGTGTTTCGACAGGGACCAGAAGACCGCGTGGCTCGTGGACGCGTGGCGCGCCACGCAGGCCGTGCTCGCCGTCGGCGATGTCAAGCCCGAGGCGAAGACGGAGGCCTTGACGCGCGCAGTCGACATCGCGCCGAAGTTGCAGAAGGAACTCGGGCAAGCCTGGCTCGACGAGAGTTTCGCCAAGCGTCCCGAACGGGGCATGGAGATCCTCGGCGCGATCGGTACATCGGCGTCGCAGGCGCTGGCCGCGCAGCCGCAGGACGTCGACAAGCGCTTCAAGCTCCTGCAACTGCAGACGACAGCCGCCGACACCTTGTTGCGCGTCGCGCCGGAGCGCGCTCTGGAATGGCGCGATCAACTCGAAGTGCTCGCGTCGAACTGGCTCAAGGAAGCGCTCGTCACCTACCAGCTCGACGACTCGACTTCGCTCGGTCCGCGCATGCAGCGCGACACCTACGGCAACATCTTCTACTTCGACGGAGGGCGCTATCAGGGCAACGGCGCCAAGGCCATCCGCACAGATCAGGTCCTGTCGATCCGGCCGAGCGACGCCTGGCTGGCGCTTTTGCAGCCGACCTTGCAGCCGCGCTTCGAGATGGTGCTCGCGCAGCTCCTCTTGAAGGTCGGCGAGGAGCGCAGCGCGTTCCCCTACATCGAGAAGCTCGCTGCCACGCACCTGCGCCAGGCTCGTGACCTCGGCGCGGAATTCCTGCGCGTGTGGACGAAGAACCACGATCCGAACGCGGACAAGAACCGCACCAACCGCTACGTGTTCATGTACGGGTTCGACGAGCGCGCCAACAGCATCCCGGTGACGCGTTCGAAGCAGGATCGCAATCTCGCCGAATTGCGCGAGTGGAACGAGCGGCTCGCGAAGGTCGGCATCAGGCTTGAACCGGACCAGCTCGCGAGCGCCTTCATGCAGGCACACAGCCAGGCCGAGGTCTACCGTATCGAAACCATCGAGGGGATCTTCGGACCGCTCGGCGAACTCGACACCGCGATGCTCGCCGCGCTGCTCGAGCGCATGCGCCAGAACCTCGCCACGGTGTGGCGCGATCCCGCGCTGCAGGATGACAAGAAGACGAAGCGTCGCGAGAAGGACATCGAGGCCGAGGTGCTCGCCGGGTACGAGCGCGGCTTCGCGACCATCGAGTCCGCGCTCGCGAAACGACCGACCGACTGGCGCCTGCTGCTGGCGAAGGCCGCGTTCGCGCACGACGAGAACGAGTACCGCGCCGGCCTCCAGAAGGATCCCGAGTATTCGGCCCGCCGCAAGGCGGCGCTCTCGACGTTCGCGCGGGCCGCGGACGCCTACGCGGCGGAGCTACCCGCGCTCGAAGTCGAGAAGGAGACGACGAGCGCCTACGAGACGTGGTTCTACGCCGCTCTCGGTGCGTGTGACCTCAAGGCGATCGACCACAAGAAGGTCCTCGCGGCCGGCGAGATCGAGAAGATCCGCTCGGCCCTGCTCGCGCTGCCTGCGGATCGCGCCGACCGCCACATGGCCGCCTTCGTCAACGCGCTCGTGACCCGCGTCGGCAACGTGAATCCGGCCGTGAAGTACCGCTACGTCCGCGAGGGACTCGCTATCGTCGGAGACCACGAGCGCGCGCGCGAGGTGCGCGAGATCTTCGACTACTACAAGGACCTGACCGCGGAGGTCCAGCTCGAGGCGCACCTCGAGGCCGGCGAGAAAGTCGGACACGAGCGCCCCTTCGGCGTGCGCATCGACCTGCGACACACGAAGGAGATCGAACGCGAATCGGGTGGTTTCTCGAAGTACCTCCAGAACCAGAACAACCAGAACTACGCCTTCAACTACGGCCGTCCGCTCGAGGACTACCGCGACAAGTTCGAGACGGCCGCGCGCGAGGCGCTGAGCGAGCAGTTCGACGTCGTGTCGATCACGTTCAACGAGCCCACGGTGCGGTCGAAGCCGGAACCCGAGGAGGGTTGGCGCCGCACGCCGTACGCGTACGCGCTCCTGAAGGCCAAGGGACCCGAAGTCGATCGAGTGCCCTCGCTGCGCCTCGATCTCGACTTCCTCGACACGAGCGGGTACGCGGTCGTCCCCGTCGAGACCGCGCCGATCGTGATCGACGCACGGTCGGATTCGGACGATGCCCGGCCGGTCACGCTGCTCACGTTGACCCAGACGCTCGACGAGCGCCAGGCGCGCGACGGCAAGTTGATCCTCGAAGTGAAGGCGACTGCGCACGGACTCGTGCCGGCCTTCGCCTCGATCGCGGAGTTCTCGCCCAAGGGGTTCGAGGTCGCGCGTGAGACGGATCACGGGCCCTCGATCGTGAAGTTCGCGGACGACGGCGTCGCGATCCAAACCGAGCGCTCGTGGACCTTCCAGATGCGTGCGAAGGACGGCCTCGCCGAGCGTCCGCGGTCGTTCGAGTTCGCGAGCGCGCGCCTGCCTGTCGCGACGGTGGAGAACTTCCGCTACGTCGACGCCGACCTGGCGCCCGTCGGCCCGGTCGCGGACCTCGGAGAGAGCTACGGCTCGCCCCGTCGCGTGTGGCCGTGGTTCGCGCTCGGCGCGCTCCTCGTCGCGGCGCTCGTCTATTTCGGCCTGCGTTCGCGGCACAAGACCGCGGCCGTGGACACCGCGCGCTTCCGCGTGCCCGAGACCGTGACCCCGTTCACGGTGCTCGGACTGTTGCGCGAGATCGAGTCCGAGAATGGCCTCCAGCCCGACGAACATCGCGCGATCGCGGCGGAGATCGAAGCCCTGGAGGCGCACTACTTCGGCGCAGCACGCGCCGCGGAGCCCGATCTCGCCGCCGTCGCGCGTCGCTGGGTGACGACGTCGACAGCTCGCGGGTAGCATTCCGCCGCATGAAGGCCCGCGAAGCTCTGCAGCTCCTCGTCGACGGCAACCGCCGTTTCGTCGAACACGTGAATGGCGGGGGACCGGTCGGTGGGCGCATCCGCCTGGCGGACACGGCGGCGCGCCAGCGTCCGATGGCGATCGTGCTCGGGTGTTCCGACAGCCGTGTGCCGGCCGAGATCGTGTTCGACCAGGGGCTCGGCGATCTGTTCGTGATCCGCGTCGCGGGCAACATCGTCGCTCCCAGCCAGGTCGGCAGCGTCGAGTTCGCGGCCGAGCAGTTCGAGACGAAGCTCGTGGTCGTGATGGGGCACACCGAGTGCGGGGCTGTGGCGGCCACACTCGACGCACTGGGCGGGAGCGCGGCTCCGAGCACCCACAACGTCATGTCGATCGTGAACCGCATCCGTCCGAGCGTCGAGCCCCTCTTTCACGCGGGGGCCCGGCGCGAGCGCGGCGAGATGCTGGCTCAGGCCACGCGGGCCAACATCCGCGCCTCGGTGAATCAATTGCGACATGGTTCCGAGCTGATCGAGAGCCTGATCCTCGGGGCGGGCCTGCTCGTCGTCGGAGCGGAGTACGATTTGAAGACCGGCCAGGTCGAGTTCCTGGACTGACCCGACCCG
>JBGATY010000141.1:0-9937 GCA_044228955.1 Planctomycetota bacterium
AGCGGTACGTCCAGCTCAACCCGGAGAAGCTCACCTACGTCTTCACGACGCGCGGCTGCCCCTTCAAGTGCATCTTCTGCCAGAAGGAGCTCACGGGCCGTGACTTCCGCGTGCGTTCGACCGAGCTGATCGTCGACGAGCTCGAGCACATCGTGAAGACGTACAACCCGGGCGTGATCCTGTTCGTCGACGAGATCCACCGCCTGAACAAGGCGCAGCAGGACAGCCTGTTGCCCGCGGTCGAGGAGGGCACGGTCACCCTGATCGGTGCGACCACCGAGAACCCGAGCTTCGAGATCAACGGCGCGGTCCTGTCCCGCTGTCGTGTCGTCGTGTTGAAGGCGCTCGCGCCCGAAGCAATCTCGACGGTGGTGAAGGGTGCTCTGTGCGACGTCGAGCGCGGATTGGGCGCACGTCGCATCGGAATCGACGACGATGCTCTCGCCTGGATCGCCGAACAGGCCGACGGTGATGCCCGCCGCGCGCTGGTCGTGCTCGAGGCCGCAGCGGCGGCGGCGAGCGACGGCGAGCGCATCGGAGTCGAACAGATTCGCGAAGCCCTGCAGCTCCGCTTCGCACGGCACGACAAGTCGGGCGACGTTCACTTCGATCAGTTGAGCGCGCTCCACAAGTCGCTGCGCGGCAGCGATCCCGACGCGGCGCTCTATTGGGCCGCGCGACTCGTCGAAGGCGGCGAGGACCCGATGGTGATCTTCCGCCGTTCGATCGCGATGGCCGCGGAGGACGTGGGGCTCGCGGATCCGAATGCACTGACCATGGCCGTGGCCGCTCGCGATGCGTTCCACATGCTGGGCGCTCCGGAGGGCTACCTGCCGATGTGCGAGATGCTCGTCTATCTCGCCACCGCCCCGAAGTCGAACCGCGTGAAGGAAGCGCTCGGCGCGGCCTTCGACGCCGCTCGACGCACCGCCGGCGCCGCGGTCCCGCTGCACGTGCGCAACGCGCCGACGAAGCTCATGGAGGACCTCGGCCACGGCGAGGGCTACAAGTACGCGCACGACTCGGCCACGGGCTACGCGGCGCAGGAGTACCTGCCCGACGAACTGCGCGGCGCGCGCTTCTACACACCCGGCCCCTTCGGCTTCGAGCGTGAGATCGCGAAGCGCCTGGAGTGGTGGGCGAAGCAGCGCGACGGTTCAGGCACCTGAACGCGGCCGGGCCCACAGGAGGCGCGACCCGCGCATCGACAGCGTGAAGACGATGCTCATCACGAGGTAGCTGGATCCCGCCAGGAGGAGCATCACTCTCGGCGCGAGCAGGCCGGCCTCGAAGAAGACGATCCCGCTCGCGATCAGTGTCCCCAGGGCCTGTAGCGGCGGCAGGAGACCGAAGACACGCCCGCGCAACTCCGCTGGAACGTCCTCGTGCAGCACGGTCTGCTCCTGCACGAAATAGGCGAACGCGATCACGCCCCACGTGAACGACAGGCACACCATCGCCGGCGCCGAAGTGACCCAGAAGTAGGCCATCATCTGGAACGGCTCGGCGAAGTAGATGAGCACGATCGTGCGTCCCATGCCGAAGGTGCGGCCGACGAGTCCGCCGAGCGCCCCGCCGACGATGCCGCCCAGCCCGAACGCCATCCACGAGTAAGGCATCCACGTGTCCGCGTCGACGCCGATGTCGCGGCGCAGGTACTCGGGAACGAGCGGCATCCAGATGCCGATGAACACGAAGGCCATCAGGAAGCACGTGGTGATGTACGCGATCGCCGGATCACGTCGCGCGAAACGGACCCCTTCGAACGCGTCGGCCAGGAAGCGCTTGAAGCCGCCGGTCGTGGTCGCGAGGTGACGCGGCAGATCGAGGGGCAAGAGGCGCAGCGCGGCGAAGACGAAGCACGCTCCGTTGAACCAGAAACACGCATCCTTCCCGAAGCGGCCGATCAGGAAGCTCGCGATTCCCATGCCGATCACGAAGACGAAGCTCGTCGTGCTCCCGGAGATCGAATTCGCCGTCGACGCGCGCTCGATTCCGACGAGGTCGGGGACCGCGCTTTGACGCGCCGGCGGGAACACTGTCGAGACCGCCGCCACGCACATGGCGACTGCGTACAACGGCCAGTCGCAGGCGAGTCGCATGAGGAACGGCACCGAGACGATCAGCGCTGCCTGGAGCAGGTTGGACGCGACGAGGAGCCGCCGGCGGTCACAGCGATCGACCAGGGCTCCGGCGATCGGCCCGAACAAGACCATCGGCGCCGTCTCGAGGATCAACATCAGCGCGTTGGCGGCCTCGGGGGAATTCGACCCTGACGCGACGGCGCGCTGATGCACGACGAGAATGAACGCGATGCGGGCGATCGAAGCGCCCAGCTCGGACACGGCGGTCGCGAGCCACAAGCGGCGAAAGCCCGCTTGTTCGCGCAGAAACCTCCACGGCGCGCTCATCGTACGGTCGTGAGTGTCTGGAGGCGCTCGGTGAGGTCGCTGCCGCGCCCAGCCTCGTCGTCGTTCTCGATCGCCGTGTCGAGTGCGCGTCGGGATCCGACGATGACGACGAGCTTGCGCGCGCGCGTGATGGCCGTGTAGAGCAGGTTTCGCCGCAGCATCATCCAGTGCTGCATCACGAGCGGCACCACGACCGCCGGGAACTCACCGCCTTGCGAGCGGTGCACCGTGATCGCGAAGGCCGGCTGCAGATCGGAGAGTTCGCTGCCTTCGTACGACACGCTGCGTTCCGGGAACTTCACGACGACCACGCCCTCGCCGTCGATGCGCGCGATGCGGCCCATGTCGCCGTTGAAGACTTCCTTCTCGTAGTCGTTGCGCGTGTGGATCACGCGGTCGCCTACGCGCCAGATCCGCGAGCCCTGCCGTACTTCGCGGTCGCCTACGGCGAGGCGCTCCCGCAGCTGGTCGTTCAGCGCGTCGACGCCGCATTCGCCGCGGTACATCGGCGCGATCACCTGCACGTCCTCGATCCACTTCATGCCGAAAGTCTCGGGAATGCGCTGGGTGACGACGTCGACGAGCCGGGCAGCGGCCTGGTGGGCCTCCTCGGCCGCGAAGAAGTAGAAATCGGACGACGTGTCGCCCTTCTGCGGCAATTCGAGGGCCTCGCCGTGCAAAACGTGGTGCGCGTTGACCACGATCAGGCTGTCTTGCGCCTGGCGATAGATCTGCGTGAGACGGAAGACTGGCACCGCGCGCGACTCGATCAAGTCGTGGAGCACGTTTCCCGGGCCAACGCTCGGCAACTGGTTTGGATCGCCGACGAGCACGACCCGCACCGGCGCCTGCAGTGCCTTGAACAGGTGGTGCGCGAGCACGACGTCGAGCATCGAAATCTCGTCCACGATGAGCAGGTCGCATTCGAGCGGGTTGCGGTCGTTGTGCGCGAAGCCCTCGGACTCCGGGTCGTAGCCGAGCATGCGGTGGATGGTCTGCGCGTCCATGCCGGCGGCTTCGGCGAGCCGCTTGGCCGCGCGACCCGTCGGCGACGCGAGCAGTACCTTGGCCTGCGCCGCGCGCGCCAGGTTCACGACGAAGCGCACGATCGTCGTCTTGCCCACGCCGGGTCCGCCCGTGAGCAGCGCGATCGGGTTCGACAGCAGCCCGAGCACGGCTTCGCGCTGTTTTTCGTGCAGCGTGATGCCCGAGCGTCGTTCGTGACTTTCGAGATCGCGCCCGTCGGCGAGCGCGCGCAATGGGCCCGACTTCACGACACGCGCCACGTTGCGGGCGAGCTCCGCCTCGCAGTGTTCGAGCCACGGCAGGTACACGGCGTCCTCATCGGGTTTGCCTCCCGGCCGGATGACGACGTCGCGGCGCTCCTCCAGGTGCGCGAGTTCCTCGCGGAGCACGGCGTCCGGCACCGCGCCCTGGACCAATTCACTCGCGTCGACGACGATCTCCTCGCGCGTGAGCAGCGAATGTCCCTCGCCCGCCGCGACCTCGAGCACGTGCACCAACGCGGCGCGCGCACGCCGAGGATCGTCGCGCGGAAAGCCGAGTTGGGTCGCGATGCTGTCCGCCGTCCCGAATCCGATGCCGCGGATGCCGCGCGCGAGAACGTACGGATCGTCGCGCACAACGCTCTCGCACTCGAGTCCGAGCTTGCGCAGGATCAGCGTGGCCTGCACCGGCCCCAGTCCTAGTCCGCGCAGGAACGCCTGCGCCTTGTGCGTTCCGTACTCCGCGCTGACCGCCGCGACGAGGCCCGCGCGGATCGCCGGGCGCAGTCCCCGCACGGTCGCGAGGCGGTCGGGGTTCTCGAGGATGATCGTGAACGCGTCGGGGCCGAGCGCGTCGACGATGCGCTGCGCGAGCTTCTCGCCGATGCCCGGGAAGCGGTCCGAGGAGAGGTACTTGACCACGCCCTCACGCCCGATCGGCGGCAGCACTTCCGCCGATTCGAATTCGAACTGGACCCCGTGCGCCTTGTGCTCGATCCACCGGCCGAGGAGGCGCAGGCGCAGCCCGGGGCTGGGCTGGTCCAGCTTCCCGACCGCGGTCGCGAGGTCGGAGGCGAACAGCGCGCTGGACCCCAAGGGTGGGTCGTAACCCCGCTCAGGCCTTATCCTTAGGACCGCGTACAGGCTCTCGGGGCTGTGAAACGTGACGCGCTCGACGACCCCAAGGAGTTCCGCTCCGCCTCCTGCTAGGGCCTCTTCCACGACCGCTAGGATCGCAGCCCGCCCCCCGCGATTCCAGCCGGGGCTTCCGCCGACCGCGCGAACCGGTTAGTCTCTCCGCCCCTCGTTTCCGGCCGGTGGCCCAAGCGAGGTCAGACCCCAAGAAGCCCAGGAATCAAGCGTGTGATCAAAGTCCAGGTCCGTCCGAACGAGTCCCTCGAAGCCGCCCTCCGCCGTTTCAAGCGCCAGTGCAACTACAGCGGGATCTTCCGCCTTGCCAAGGCCAACACCTGGCACGAGAAGCGTTCGGACGAACGCCGCCGCGAGCGCCGCGAGCGCCTGCGCACGATCCAGAAGGCCACGCGCAAGAACGACCCGACGCGCAAGATGGGCAAGCGCCACGGCTGAGCTGACCTCGGCTCGTCGATTCCAGGGGAACCCGGCGTTCGTCCGGGTTCTTTCGTTTCACGAGTACGATGGTCGCCGGCGACCATGGGACTGTTTCCGAAAGACCGCGACCTGACGCAGGCGCCCAAGGAAGTCGAGCTGCGCGTCGACGCGAGCTTCTTCCGGATGCGCGCCGAGACGCTCGAGATGCGCCTCGACACGTTTCTGGCGGCGCACCTGACCTGGCGGTCGCGAACGTCGATCCAGGAGCTGATCAAGGACGGATACGTGCTGATCGATCCGAGCACGCTCGGTGAGCCGCGTGGCTCGGGAACAGCGGCGCCCGAGCGCAAACCGGGCCGCAAGCTGAAACACGGTTCGCGCGTGATCGTCGTCATTCCCGAGGAATTGCGCGCGCCGATGATCGCGCACCCGAGCAGCGAACTCGTCGTCTTGTACGAGGACGAATCCGTCGTCGTCGTCGACAAGCCCGCGAACATGGCCGTGCATCCGAGCGGGCGACATCTGGTCGACACGCTCATCCAGCGCGTTCACGCGCGCTACGGAGCCGGCTTCGAGCTCGAAACGGCCGGAGCGCCGCGCTTGTGCCATCGTCTCGACCGTGAGACGAGCGGCATCGTGATCGTCGGGCGCACTCCGGCCGGGCATGCCGACGTTCAACAGCAGTTCGAGCGCCGCGAGGTCGAGAAGGAGTACCTCGCGATCGTGCGCGGCGTCCCCGACCGCGATGAAGGCGTGATCGACTATCCGATCGGCCAGGCTCGGGCTTCGGTCGTGGGCATCAAGATGGCGATCGCGGTCGACGGGCAGGACTGTCGCACCTCCTGGCGCGTGGTCGAGCGCAGGCGCGACGTGTCGCTCGTCGCGTGCGAGCCTTTCACCGGCCGCCAGCACCAGATCCGCGTGCACATGGCCGCGATCGGACATCCCGTCGTGGGGGACAAACTCTACGGCGACGACGATTCGTACTTCGAGAAAGGCCTCGAGGGCACTTTGAGCGCCGCGGACATGCGCGAACTTGGCATGGATCGCCACGCGCTCCACAACCACCGCACCGAGTTCCGTTCACCGGCGACGGGCAAGCGCGTCGAGGTGATCAGCGAGCTGCCCAGCGACATGCGCGCATATTTCGAGGTTCAGTCGCCGAACTTCGGCGCCGTGTAGGTCGCGCAGGGATCGACCGCCTTGGCGTAGCTGCTCGTCCAGCCCTCGAGGAACAGCGCTTCGAGGCGTTTCGGGACCGGGCCCCCTTCGACGATCAGGCCGACGTTGCGCGATTGGAAGAAGTAGTCGCGTTCCCAGTTGCTCGTGCCGATCCAGGTGCGCTCGCCGTCGACGACCATGTACTTCGAGTGCACGACGCGGCCGTAGGGAACGTAGCCCTTCGACCACTGCGGAATCGTCACGAGCTTGACCTCGACGTTCGCGAGCGGTTCGAGCGCCTGCAGGCCCTCGATCGTGCCCTTGCGCATGCACCAATCGGCGAGGAGCAGTTGAACGCCGACTCCGCGGCTCGCGGCGCGGCGCAGCGCATTCTCGAGGTCGGGGAAATAGTCGCTCTGGCTCGACATCTTGTAGGTGAGGAGTTGCACGCGGACCGACTTCCTGGCGCCGTCGATCAACGAGACGATCTTCGGCAGGTCCCACGAATCGACGCTGGGCAGGAGCGGTGCCGGGCTCACGACCGGCGTGATGCGCGCGGAGGTCGAACCCGACCCGATCTCGAGCGGGAAGGCGGCTCCCGCGTACGGTCGCATGGCGTCCGCGACCGACGCGCCGCCGGCAAGGGCCCAATCGGTCTCGTACACGCACTGCCACGCGCTCGTCGCCTGCGTGGAGTGCACGAGCACGCCGAGTTCTTGAATGTGGTCGAGCGAGCGCCAGTCGAAGTTCTGGCTCCCGAGGTACGTGGTGGCGCCGTCGACGAGGAAGTACTTCGCGTGCAGGATGCCGCCCGTGACCGGCTTGATGTCGTAGGTGCGCACCTCGACGTTCTTCGATCGCGCCAGGCGCTCGAGGACGTCCGGATAGGTGATCTGGAACTTCTTCTCGGCCAGGAAGCGCACGCGAACGCCCCGCGCGCCCGCGCGTTCGACGGCCTCGATGACGGGCGTGAGCTTCGAGCCGGCGTGATCGCTCGCGTAGAACTCGGCGAAATCGATCGAGACCTTGGCGCCGTCGATCGCCTCGCGCCATACCACGTCCGCGTCGCGGATGTCGGCGTGATCGAGCGTCGTCTCGAGGGGAAAACTCTCGACCAGCTCGATCGAGGTCACCTCGGGCGACTGCATGGACAATGCGAGGAACAGACTCGGGATCATGATTTCACCGTGACCTTGCGGTCGGCATTCCACTCGAACAGGACCAGCGCCGCGCACACGACGAGCGCGACTGTGAAGCTCGTGACGAACTTGAACGCGAGGATCGCGGCGATGGTCAGGACCATGCCGATCGTGAGCAGGTGTCCCGACCAGTTCATGTCGGACTTGATGTCGTTCGAATCGCGCGACAGCGGCAGATCCGAGACGCACAGGTCGTACAGGCGTCGACTCAGGACGAGCGAGACCAGGAAGCCGAGCGGCGCGAGCCTCAGCGTGAACTCGAGCCCCGAGCGCGTCCACGCCAGCGCGAACAACATCACGTACAAGGGCACGAGGAAGCGCACGGCGAGCGCCTTCATCGCGCCGTTCTCGATCGCGGCCCTCGACACCGGCGCGCCGTCGAGGATCCAACGCGCGTCCGCGCTGGCCGTCGCAGGCACGTGGACGAGCAGGACCGGCAGGTACGTCGCAGGCGTGAAGAGCAGCACGGCCACGAGGCCGTCACGCACGATGGTGTCGGAACCTCCCGACCCCGCGAACAGCATCGCGAGCGGAATCGCGATCATCGGATACGTGCGCAGCACGAATTCCCGCTCGAGCGGCAGCGCATCGAACACGAGGTCGAACGAGCCGCGTTCCTCGCGCCGTACCCACGTCCGCGTCACGAGGGCGCGCAGCGGCGCGAGGAGGATCGACAGGAAGCCGGCTCTGCGTCCGACCGGCGCCGTGGACTGCGGCGCGAGGAACAGCACGAGAGCGGCCAGCCCGCACGCGATCCACGGAGCGGCCCTCCACGTCGACGTCAACGCGCTCGGCTCGACGACAACCGTCGCGAACCACGCCGAAGGCGAGCAGCAAAACGCCCGCGCCAGATCGTCGGGCCCGTGGATGGCGACCAGTTTCGGCACGAGTTGCAGCCCGAGCAGGCATCCCACCAGCACGCCGCCGACGAGCAGTGTCTGCAGCGTGACCAAGAGCGCCTCCGCGCGCCGCCCGAACAACGACTGCAGCCCGAGCAGGAAGCCGGCGACGACGAGCGCCTGGCCGATGCCGGCGATGAACAGCGCGACGCGCATTCCGACTCCGACGCCGGCCGGAGCGAAGACCGCGATCGGCAACAGTGCCGACGCAGCCAGCGCTCCGGCGAGCAGCAGCACGAGCAGCGTGCGCGCGACGCGCAGTTCGAAGGCTCGGATCGGCTGCGCTTCGATCCATTCGCGCGAAGGATCCGCGCGCAGCAGGAATCCGAAGTCTCCGAGCAGGGGCAACGCGATCAGCGCCATCGCGAGCGACAGCATGAACACTGCGTAGGCATAGGGCGGCAGCACGTCGCGCACCAAGAGCGCGAATGCGGCGACGATGCTGCCGTGGACGACGAGTGGCGCGACCGGCCAGGTGCCGCGGCCCCATTGCGCTCCACAGCCCGCCCGGAAGACGGCAAAAACGCGAGTCCACATCGTGAGGGTGAGACTACAGTACCGCGCTCGCATGGACCTCTTCCTCCCCGGGCCGGCGGGTCGCCTCGAAGCGCGACTCTGGGAGCCCGATCACACCGCGCCGCGCGCGGGCATCGTCTTCTGTCATCCACACCCGCTCTACGGCGGAACGATGGACAACAAGGTCGTGTTCCGCGCCGCACGCGGACTGCAGAAGGCCGGATTGGCTACCTTGCGCTTCAATTTCCGCGGCGTGAGGCGTTCTGAGGGCGAACACGACGGCCGGGGCGGGGAGGCGGACGACCTCGGCGTGGCGCTCGACTGGATGCGCGAGCGCTACCCGGAATTGGCGCTGTGGGCCGGTGGTTTCTCGTTCGGCTCGCGAACCGCGGCTCAGCGCGCGCTCGTCGACGAGCGCATCGAACGGCTCGTTCTCGTTGCGCTGCCCGTCCTCGCGTTCGACGTTTCGTACGTCGCGGACGTGAAGCGGCCCGGATTGATCCTGATGGCCGAGAACGACGAATACGGCACACTTGCGGAGCTGAAGCGTCGCTACCCGAACGTCGTCGAACGCTTCGAGACGCGTGAAGTGCCCGGTGTCGGCCACTTCTTCGAAAACGAAACGCACACTGTCGAGGACCTCGTCGAGGACTACGCCGAGCGAGCGCTCGCACATTCCCAATGAACAACCTGACCCCAAGCCTGCCTTCCGGATTCCCGAGCGACAAGATGCCCTCGATCCGACGCTTGATGATGCCGCGCGACACGAACGCGCTCGGCACGATCTTCGGCGGCGTGATCCTGTCCGAGATCGACCTCGCCGCGGCGATCGAAGCCCACAAATCTCACCCCGCGAAGATCGTCACCGTCGCGATGGACAAGGTCGAGTTCAAGCAGCCGGTCTTCGTCGGCGATCTCGTCTCGTTCTTCACCGACACGATCCGCATCGGGCGCACGTCGATCACAGCCCACGTTTCGGTGTGGGCGCAGCGCAAGTTCGGTGGAGGGACCTTCGTGCACGTCACCGAGGCCGACGTGACGATGGTCGCTGTCGACGACGAGTTCAAGCCGACACCCATCGTGAGCAGGCCTCAGTAGATCAACGGAAAGAGCCGTTTCGTGCGCGCTCGATAGGCGGCATACGCTCCGCCGAATGCCCCCGCGAGCGCGTCCTC
>JBGATY010000142.1:0-9661 GCA_044228955.1 Planctomycetota bacterium
CCACTCCCCCCCCCCGATGCAACCTCCCCTGCGCATCTACCTCGTCGGCGCCCACGCGACCGGCAAGACGACCTTGGCCCGCTGGGTCCGCGACAACTACGGACTGCCGATGATCTCGGAGGTCGCACGCGGCGTGCTCGCCGAGATGGAAGCCCAACTCGGCGGGCTGCGGTCGAACATCGACATGATCGATCGCTATCAGCGCCAGGTGTTCGAGCGCCAACTCGAGGCCGAGGCGGCGCAGCAGGGCTCGTTCGTCTCCGATCGCGCGTTCTGCAACCTCGCCTACGCCGGGCACCACGCGACGATCCTCGGCGACATCGCCGGCGATCCCCGCCTGCTCGGCTACATGCAGTCCGTGCGCGCCGGGCTCGTGTTCTTCCTGCGCCCGCACCGCGAGCTGATCGTCGAGGACGGCGTGCGCGCGGGGCTCGACTGGGAAGAGGTCGTGCGCATCGACGGCATGGTCAAGCTCTTGCTCGAGATGTTCCGCGTGCCCTACATCCCGGTCGAGTCGCTGTCGATGCAGGAGCGCGTGCGTTTGTTCGAGCGCGTGCTCGATCTGGCCGGCCTGCAGAAGAAGAGCGAGTCGCAGGGCAGCGTGTCGAACGGCGAGATGCATCCGATGCCGCGGTTCCGCACGCCGAACGGCGCCGGAGCGGCGCACAACTGACGAGCGGGCAGCCAGCTCCGGCTGGATTCCGCCGAATCGAGTCGGGCTCGGCCCGCTCCTTCTCGCGGCGCGTCGAACGCGGTCGCGTCTTGGCGCTTCTGGCCGAGCATGAACGCGCGCCCCGTGTTCAACTCGCCCGTTCTCACCGCGCAGCCGAGGCGCTCGGTCGCGGAAATCCGAGTACAGTCGGCGCAGTCCTCCGCCTGGGGTACAAGGGAAGCGGGTAGATCCGGGGACATTCAAGAAGGAGTCACTCGCCATGAACGATTCGATTCGAGACACCGACCTTTCGCGCCGCACCTTCATCCTCGCCGGGACCGCGGTCGTCGCCGCGAGTGCCGTCGCGACCTCGAGCGCATCCGCTGCGAGCGCACGCCTCGAAGCGGCGGCGGCCGCGGGCGGAGCACCGTTCGTTCAGGAGCCGCTGCCCTGGAAGGACGACGCGCTCGCGCCGATCATCAGCGCGAACACGCTCTCGTTCCACTACGGCAAGCACCACAAGGCCTACGTCGACAACTTGAACAAGCTCGTCGAGGGCAAGCCCTACGCGACGATGACGCTGGATCAGGTCGTCTTGGCCAGCGCGAAAGTCGAAGCCGACGTCGGCATCTTCAACAACTCCGCGCAGGCTTGGAACCACCGCTTCTACTGGGAGAGCCTCGCCCCGAACGCGAAGGGCCCGGAGGGCAAGCTGGCCGACAAGATCAAGGCCGACCTCGGCGGCATCGACGAGTGCAAGAAGCTGCTCGTCGACGCGGCGAAGGGTCAGTTCGGCAGCGGCTGGGCCTGGCTCGTGCTCGACGGCGACAAGCTCAAGGTCGTCAAGACCTCGAATGCCGACAATCCGCTGGTGCGCGGCCAGAAACCGTTGCTCACGATCGACGTCTGGGAACACGCCTACTACCTCGACTACCAGAACCGCCGGCCCGATTACGTTCAGGCCGTGGTCGACCGGCTCCTGAATTGGGAGCTGGCGGCGAAGCTCCTCGGCTGAAGACGGAGAGTCGGCGAGACGAGCTCCGACGCTAGGCAGTTCACCCGGCCGCGAGCCGAGGAAGCACGGATTCACGGCTCTTGGTCGCGATGCCGACGAGCGCTTCGAGGAGTCCGGGCGAGAACCGCGCCAGCCCGAGCGTGCCGCGCGCGAGGAGCGGACGTTGGGACAACGCGATCAGGAATTTCGCCAGGGCGCGTCGCGTCTGCGTGCGCCGGCGATACTCCATCGCGTAGTTTTGCTCCGGCGCTCCGGAATCGTCCCCCGCGAGGATCTCCGCCGCCGCCTTGGCCGCGAGCAGTCCCGTCTCCAGCGCGAGCGTGACTCCGCACCCGAGGATCGGGTCGATGCCTCCACCCGCGTCGCCGATCAGAAACGTCCGCTCGCGCGCCACGCAGGTCGGAACGCTCGAACCGAGGAGCCGGCCTTCGGGGGCCGTGATCCGAGTGGAGAGTTTCTGCGCGGCGCGCGGGTGTTCGGCGAGAGCGCGCGCGAGCACGGCCTCGGCACCGCCGTCTCGGACGTGATGGCCGCTGACGAGGATCGCGACGTTGATTCGATTGCCCGGCAAGGGCGTCAGGTACACCTCGGAACCGCGACAGAAATGGACTTCCACGGCGTCGAGTCGGGTCCGCGCGGAGAAGCGCGCCCGCACTCCGAAGCGCGCGTGTTGTCCGCTCGGCGCGTGCACACGACTCGAGTCGCCGGTTCCGCGCAGCCAGGGCGCGCACTTGCCGTTGATTCCGTCGGCCACGACCAGGACCGTGGCACGCGTGGATTCGGTACCAGTGGACAGTCGAAAGCCGGAGCGCTGCGAGCCCGCGTCACGGCGGTCGACCTCGACGCGTCCGAACGCGCGATCGATCCCTGGCGTTCGCTGCAGCGCGGCCTCGAGACCGGACGTCAGGCTGGGACGATCGAGCGCCATTCCGGGACGAGGCAACGGGATCTCCAGTGGTTCGAGAGCGGGCACCACGTAGCGCAAGCGGTCGAAGGCCTGTCCATTCTCCAGGACCTCTTCGACGCCGAGTTCGCGCAGAGCGTCCACGCCGGGCGGCAGCAAACCTTCTCCGCACGGCTTGTCGCACATCGAGCGCTGCGCCTCGAACAGGACGACGCTCGCGCCCCGGCGCGCGGCCGCGAGCGCGCACGCCGAACCCGCGGGGCCACCGCCGACGATCGCGAGGTCGTATTCGTCCTTCATGGGTGCCGGACTCCGTTCCGTTTCAGCGCGCGGGCGTCGGACCGTTGCTCCACGAATGCGGATCGAGAGCCCACGCCGGCAGGCGGGCGGGCGATTCCTCCGCGAAGGTGACTCGCAGCGTGCGACGTCCAAGCGCTTCGTCCACGCTCGTCGTCCAGGTCATCCCCGGCGGCACGTCGTTCGCGAGTTGATCGAAAAGGCGCTTCATGAACTCCGTGGGCGCCTGCGTCCTTCCCGTGCACGGATCGAGCGCTGCCATTCCCTTCTCGTCCTTCAAGCACCATTCGGGCGCGCCGCTGCGCTCCCAGAGGCGAGTCGAGCCGACCGTCCAGACGTGTTCGGTTCCGGAGAAGTTCCCGGACTTGCCGCCGGGCGCACGCGGCACGAACTCCTCTTCGATCTGCATGGTGCGGACGAGCGCCTCCGTGCCCATGTCCGCGACGGGACGCAAGGTCAGGTCCAGCCACACGTGTACCTCGTCCCGGACCTTCGCGAACAGGATGCCGGGCTGCTCGATCCCGTGATCGGTCATCTTGAAGCGCGTCTCCCCCTGCACGTGGATGCGGTGCGCGGGTTCGCCCGGTGCATCCGCGAGCGGATCGACATGGAACTTCACGACCCGCGGCTTCTCGACGCCCTTGATCGTGAAACGACCGAGCGCCGTGAACTCGCCCTGGCCATTCACGAGCTTTCCTTGCACGGAATCGAGGTGGAAGACGATCTGTGGGTGGTCCTTCACGTCGAGGAGATCGCGCATCTCCGAATCGCGTGACTTGTTGTCGGTGTCGAGCGTGCGGGCCTCGATCCACACCGCCCCTCCGATCAGGCGACCTGGATCGGCCGGATCGGCGCGCAGGTCGGCCGTGATCGTGTGCGTCTTGCCCGTGAAGTCGTGCAGGGGCGAGTAGCCATCGAATCCGATGGTGCTCGCGCGCGCGTCGACTTCGTAGCGCTCGAGTCCGAACGCGGGTGCAGATCGAGCCGTGAGTAGGAACAGCATCAGGGTCGTGAGCATGGAGAACCTCCAGTGCGCTCTCAGCGCGCGTCCTTCCAATCGAGGACCATCATTTCGAGTGACAAGCCGGGACCGATCGCGAGCAGGAACGCTTCCTTGTCGCCCGGCAGTTCGACGCGAGCTTCGAGCGCCAACTCGAGCACGGTCAGGATCGATGCCGACGACAAGTTCCCGAAACGACGCAGTGACTCGCGAGAGAAGCGCAGCGTCTCGTCGTCGAGATCGTTGAGTTGCGTGTACGCCTCGAGGATCTTGCGACCACCGGGGTGGATCAGGTGCAGACCGATGTCCTCGATCGAGCGCCCGTGTTCGAGCAGGAAGCTCCGCTGTGCCGCCGGCAAGTGCTCGACAAGAACCTGGGGCAATTCACGCTGCAGGATGATCTGCAATCCGTGCGCGCCGATGGCGAAGCCCATGGTGCCTTCGGTTCCGTCGATCAAGTGGGATCCGACGGCCGCTATGCGAGGCCCGGGTCCGCCGGGCAGCACGACCGCGGCGGCGGCTCCGTCTCCGAACAGCACGGAGGCGATGAGGTTCGTGCGCGAGCGATCGCCCTGAACGAGGGACAGCGAACACAACTCGACGGCCACGACCAGGACGCGCAGCCCGCTCTCGGCGAAGGACCCGGCCATTCCGAGCGCCAGCGCCCCGGCCGCGCAGCCACTTTCGGTGATCGGCACACGCTTGACGTCGCGGCGCAGTCCCAGGGCGGGCACCAGCCGCACGTCGATCGCCGGAATCGTGATCCCCGTGCAGGACACGTCGATCACGACGTCGATCTCGCGCGCCGTGATCGCGGCACGCTCGAATGCGAGTAGACAGGCGCGAGCGGCCAGGTCGGTGGCCGCCGCCCGGTAGCGATCGTTGCGCGTCGTGAAGGTGGAGGGATCGAGCACTTCCTCGATCGTGGGGACGATGCAGCGGTTCTCCACGCCCGACCGCTCGACGAGGTTCTTGACGAACTCCTCGTCCTGGTCCGGGAACAGCCGGCACAGCGCGCGGATCGCGTCCGCGGCTCCGACCGGATTCGGCGGGAAGCTGCTGGCGACCGCAGCGATGTGAGCACCGGGTTGTCGAGCGAGGATCATGCGTGTGCCATCGAGGATCGTCCGCCGAGGGTCGAGCGACTCTTCCTTGCTTCGCGTCTCGCGGACGCCGAAGTGCGCGCGGGGATCCGGCGCTTCGGTCCCGGCGAGGACTGATCGCGTGCGAGCGTCACAGCCCCACCGCCTTGCGTCCGATCGTGAATCCCTGGCCCCAGAAGTGCCCCTTCTCCGTTTCGATCGACTGGAGCAGGTTTTCGAATGCGAGCAGGAAACGATCGACCTCCGCCTCGCTCGCGACGAGGGGTGGAATGGCCTTGATGACCTTGTGGTCGTTGCCGCACATCTGCACGAGGACGTGACCGTCGTGGAAGAGCGACCGCACGCACATCTGCCCGAAGAGGCCGGGATGGAGCCGCTCGAATCCGGTCCACAGGAGCCGGAGGGCGAGCGAACGCGGAGGCTTGAATTCGATGCCGTTCATCAGTCCCAGTCCGCGGACCTCCTTCAAGAGCTCGGATCCCTTCACGAGGCGGTCGAGGCCCGCACGCATGCGCCTGCCCAACGTCACGGCGCGCTCGCCGAGGTTTTCCTCCTGGATGACGTCGAGCGTCGCCATGCAGGCGCGCATCGCCATGGAGTTCTCGCCAAACGTCGATGCGTGAATGAACGAGCGCGCGACGGACGTGTACACCGAATCACAGATGGCATCGGTGAGGAGGACGGCGCCGACGGGGACGAAACCGCCGCTCATGGCCTTGGCGATCACGACCATGTCCGGCTCGACCTGGTATTGGTGCGCGGCGAGGAAGGTCCCGGTGCGGTACATCCCGGTCTGGACCTCGTCGAGCACGAACAGGGTGCCGTGTCGGCGACACAGAGCCGCTGCCTCGCGCAGATAACCCTCGGGCGGCAGTCTCACGCCCGCCTCGGCCTGGATGGGCTCGGTCACGAAGGCCGCGACGCGGCGCGAGGTCAACATCCGCTCGAGCGCGTCGAGGTCGCCGAACGGCACGGGGTGCGTGTCGGGGAGCAGCGGTCCGAATCCTTCGCGCCACCAGGGGTTGCTCATCAGCGAGAGCGCCCCGCACGTCAATCCGTGAAATCCGCCGGCGGCGTAGACCACGGCGTCGCGTTTCGTGTGCGCACGCGCGAACTTGATGACGGTCTCGATGCCTTCGCTGCCCGTATTGGTGAAGAACACCTTGTTCAGGTCGCCTCCGGCGAGTCTGGCGAGCCTCTCGGCCAGGATCGCAGCGAGTTCGGGGATCTCGCTCTGCAGCATCGTCGGACGCAGGCCGTGCAGTTCCTGGACGAGCGCCTCGACGATGCGCGGATGGTGGTGCCCGGCGTTGAAGACGCCGTAGCCCGAAAGGAAGTCGAGGTACGTCCTGCCGTCGGACGTGCGCAGTTCGACGCCCCGCGTCTCGACGAAACGCACGTCCATCTCGAGCATCGACAGCAGGCGCACCCACGGCTCGTTCACGTGCCGTGCGTACAGGTCGGCGATCGGGAGTGCGGAATCTGCCAGAGAAGGAGTCGCGCGCACTCGGGCTGTGTGTTGTGTCATTTCGTTCCTGATCGGGTGCAGGAGGAGCAAACCAGCGAGGCGTTCAGCGCACTCGAGCTTTGATTCCTGGTTCGCATCGGAGGCCGCTTCGATCGAACACGGCGGCTCTCTCTACGGAATCCAGTGCCGCGCGCGAGTCGATTCGAATGACAGTTCGACCATGGTTCGGCGAATCGGGCTTCGCGGCGGCGCGAATGGCGCCTTCGCCGCGATATGTGCAGGACTTGTCATCTCGCGGCGCGCGGCGTGCTCCCGGTGTGTGCCGAGCACGCGAGCGTTTCGCGCTCGCGCCGCGCGACCTCGCACGCGACTTGGTGCGCTCCCGCTCGGGAAGCGGCCGGAAGTCCTTGCGAGGGAGGCACCGTCCCCGGTCTGCCCGGGAAATCACTCCGGGCTTCACGTTTCGTTTGCACGGCTGCTCGACAGTTCCGCTTCCCCTGCCCACTTGGACGTATCGGGATGGCGCACTCGATGGCCCATCCTCTCTCGGTTGCCGAGCGGATGCACCTCATGACGAACCAGCTGTCCGGCCCTTGCTGCTCGCGCATCGCGAGCCTTTAGAACAACTGCCATCGAAGGAGGCAGAATCATGAACAAGAAAGCGATGATCATGGGAACGTTGGGTGCCATGGCCCTGACGATAGGGTCGGTCGCGGCCTTCCAATTCACCGATGCGGGAACGGACAACATCCTCCTGCAGCGCCTGGAAGGAACCTGGGCCGTCAATCCCGAGATCAGCATGCGTCTCAATCCGCGGCCGGATGTCACCATGCCGCGCGGCGTGCAGTTCAGGAAGGACGACGTGACCGTGAACAAGCTGAAGGGCCTGTTCCCGCGCTTCAAGATGCTCGGAGACGCGGTCTTCATGGGCGGCACTGCGACCATGAACGGCGTGGATCACTGGTTCCTCGTCATGAACGAGAACAACGACAACAAGCTCGTTCTCTTCACCCCGACTCGTGATGGTGGAGCTGGCGAGCCGCACCCGGTCCTCGTCAACATGATCGTCTCCCGTGACCAAACGAAGGACCTGCTCTTCCTTGGCGGCGTGCTCGCGCGTGAATCGGCGACGGCCTACGACCGCACCGGGAAGTAACAGTGCTCGTCGTGTGTCCCGCGCTCGGCTCGAGCGCCGGGACGAAGCGAAGCCCAAGGGACGCACACGTCGAAAGCCGTGGGCGTCCCGTTCAGCTGGAAGGGACGGTGCGCAGATGAAGATCCTGACTCCGAAAGTGATGTTCCTCGCGGCAGCGGCAGCGGTGATCCTGGGCATGGGCGCGTGTGTCTACATCACGGGCGAACACCGGGAGCTGAAGGCCGAGGAGAATTCCCCCGGTTGGATCGTGAACCGCGCGGATTGCATCTGCGGGCTCGACGATCCGCGACTGCTCAGCCATCCCGCGGTCGTCGACCATCCGCGCTGCATGAACGCGACGCCGGAAATGAAGAAGATGCAGGACGAGCACATCGATCCGACGTGCCCGCAAGGGATCCAACTCAAGGCGCAGGCCGCCGATCGCGTGCGCGCCGCGGCCGAGAAGACACGCGTCAAGCTCGGGAACTGCAGCGTCTGGAAGCAGATCAGCAATCGGGACGGGCGGCCGATTCCCGACGTCACCACCGAGGTGATCGCGGGTCTGTAGCGCCGCGCACGACGCGAGAGAGACGAGCGTTCCGGCGGGAGCCACCGCCGGTGACGCTCGTGCTCAATTCCAGGTCACGTCCGGCGGCAGGTCTTTCAGGTCCGCGGCGTGCGGACCGAGCGCGCGCAGCACCTTGCGCCACACGAGCTCGGGTTCGTGATCGAACACCCAGTCCGGATCCATGCGCGAGGGCAGCCACGAACCGCTCGCCAGTTCGGCCTCGAGCTGTCCGACGCCCCAGCCGGCGTAGCCGAGGATCATGCGCACGTCGTTCGCCGCATCGTCCTCGTCGTGCTCGGCCAGGTAGCGCGCGAGCGCATCGAGTTCGCCGCCCAGGTAGACACCGTCGCCGAGCTCGTATCCTCCGGGAATCTCGCCGGGCACCCGGTGCACGATCTGCAGCGTGTCGAGCCCGACCGGTCCGCCGGCATGCACCGGGAACTGCGACACACCGAGCTTGTCGTGCTGCGGCAGCAGTTTCTGGATCGTGAGCGGCGCCGGACGGTTGATCACGAGGCCGTGCGCTCCCTGGTCGTTGTGCGCGCAGACGAGCACCACCGTGTGCGTGAAGTTCGGGTCGAGCATGTCCGGCGCTGCGGCGAGCAGCGTGCCGGGCTCCGTGCGCATCTCCATCATGCTTCGTCTTGTACCTTTTCGAACGCCCGGCAAGAACGGACCGGCTGAGGCGGGTACTTGGAAAAGCGCGAATCGACGCTGGAGTAACTGCACATCAGGAAGCTCGATCCCTTCCGGGACGTGACGATGCGGACCTTGGCGCACGTCGGGCACAGGCCTCCGAAACCGGGGGCTGCCGGGCGCCGACCGGCACCATCCGGTTCGCGCTCCCCGCTCATCGCTTGTCCGGAACGAGCGTGAGCACGCACTCCACGTGCGGGGTGTGCGGGAACATGTCGATGGGTCGCACGCGCTCGACGCGCCAGCCGAGACTCTCGAGGACGCTCGCGTCGGCCGCGGCGGCGGGGTGGTGGCACGAGACGTACACGATCCGCTTCGCGCCGAGAGCCGCGAGCCGAGGCAGCACCTTCTTGTGCAGTCCGGAGCGGGGCGGATCGACCACGATCACGTCAGGCAGGGGCAGGTCGCGCGTCGCGAGGCCGTCGAGCGCGTCGCCTTCGATGAAGCGCACATTGGGGATACCGTTGCGGCGCGCATTCTCGCGCGCGTCGAGGACGGCGGAGGCCACGAGCTCGAAGCCGATCACTTCACGGGCGGCGCGGGCGAGGACGAGCGCGATCACCCCCGTGCCGCAGTAGAGATCGTAGACGGTCTCGCCGCCCTCGAGCGCGCACTCCTCGCGCACGATCTCGAACAGGCGCTCGGCTTGAGCGCTGTTCGTCTGGAAGAAGGAGCCCGCGCTGAGCATGAACTCGAGTCCGAGCACGCGCTCTACGACGGCTTCGCCGTGAGCGAGAACGACCGGCCGGTGGCCGCCGAGGTCACCCACGGCGTGGCGCGCTGGACGGCGCGACTCGGGCCGAGCGAGAAGAAGAGCTACGAC
>JBGATY010000143.1:0-9624 GCA_044228955.1 Planctomycetota bacterium
CGCTCGTGAACTCCGCCGCAGGGATGGTGCGCACGCCCATCGGCGTCACGAGCGCCGCGACCTTCGACGAGATCATCGCGCTGAACCTCCGTGCGCCGTTCCTGATCGCCCAGGCGGCGAGCGCGGTGATGCCCGAGGGCGGCGCGATCGTGATCGAGGCGCGCCGCGACGGAGCCGCCTGCAAGGGCCGCGCGATCGTCGAGAACGGTCGCATCCAGGACATCCAGATCCAATCCGCGTACTCCACGTTCCCCTGAGCCCCCGCGCGCATCCACCATGATCCCGATCACGACCATCGAACGCCTCGGCAATCACGTCGGCGAAGTCGTCACCCTGCGCGGGTGGGTCCACAACAAGTCGTCGAAGGGCAAGCTCCACTTCGTGCAGATGCGCGACGGCACGGGCTACGTGCAGTGCGTCGTGTTCAAGGGCGACGTCGCCGAGGAGTTCTTCGACGCGGTGGGTCACGCCGGTCAGGAATCGAGCTTGGTCCTCACGGGCCTCGTGAAGGCCGAGCCGCGCGCGCCGGGCGGCTTCGAAATCGCCGTGAAGGCTGGCGAGATCCTGCAGAAGGTCGAGGGCTTCCCGATCACGCCCAAGGAACACGGGCCCGACTTCCTGCTTTCGAACCGGCACCTGTGGCTACGCAGCAAGCGTCCGTGGGCCGTGATGCGCATCCGCGATTGCGTGATCACCGCGATCCGCCGCTTCTATGACGAGCAGGGTTTCGTGTGCGTGGATTCGCCGATCTTCACGCCCGCGGCGTGCGAGGGGACGAGCACGCTCTTCGAGGTCGACTATTTCGACGACGAGAAGGCCTATCTGACCCAGTCCGGTCAGCTCTACGCTGAAGCGACGGCGATGGCGATGGGCAAGGTGTACTGCTTCGGCCCGACCTTCCGCGCCGAGAAGAGCAAGACGCGTCGCCACCTGACCGAGTTCTGGATGCTCGAGCCGGAGATCGCCTACGCGACGCTCGACGACGTGATGCAGCACGCCGAGGACCTCTTGTGCTACGTGGTGAAGAGTGTGCTCGAGCGGCGCATGACGGAACTGCAAGTGCTCGAACGTGACCTCACCAAGCTCCAAGCGATCACGGCGCCCTTCCCGCGGCTCAGCTACGACGACGCGCACGCCATGCTCGAAAAAGCCGCGCCCGGCCAGCACAAGTACGGCGACGACTTCGGCGCGCCCGACGAGACGGTCCTTTCCAACGCCTACGCGAAGCCCGTGCTCGTGCACCGCTATCCGAAGGAAGTGAAGGCCTTCTACATGAAGCGCGATCCCGCCGACCCGTCGAAGGCCCTGTGCGTCGACGTGCTCGCGCCCGAAGGGATTGGCGAGATCATCGGCGGCAGCCAACGCGAGGACGACCTCGACCTGCTCGTCGGCCGCATCAAGGAGCACGGTCTCCCCGAGGAAGCGTTCGCGTGGTACCTCGATCTGCGCCGCTACGGCTCCGTTCCGCACGGCGGTTTCGGCCTCGGTCTCGAACGCACGGTCGCCTGGATCTGCGGCCTCGAGCACGTGCGCGAAGCGAGCCCGTTCCCGCGCATGATGTACCGCATCTATCCGTGACGAGGTCAGGCGGAGATGGGCTACAGCATGCCGACGCGACCACAGGCCACGTCCAGCAGCGGATGGAGCGCGCGCGCCGGTCGATTCTTGCCCCTCGCCATCACCGCGTCTGGATGCCGTCGTTGGGCACCCCGCTGAACAGCAGCGGATGCTCGAGTCCCAGCCAGACATCCTCCGGCGGCATGCGGAACACGCTCGTGTACAGCAGACGATTCACGCCGGCGAAGTCCCTCAACTTCCCGTTCTCGACGAAGCAAGCGAGTGCCTGAGGGCGCAGGACGCGCTCGTTCTTCTCCGTGTCCCGGGCGATCTCGCTCTCGAAGATGTTGATCAGTTCCTCGAGACTCGCCCCGGTCAGCGCGCGGGGTTCCAAGGCCCAATCCGTCGGTCCCAATCGCTCCAAGAGCGACCGGCTGCTGGCGTCGAGCCGGGCTTCGAACAACCGGCGCGCGAGGACGGCGTGCAGACGCACCAGTCGCCCGCCTTCCAGGGTCGCGAGCAGCGCCCGCTCGGCGACCGCCTTGGAGATCGTGAGCGCTTCGGCCTCGAGTATCGGCGGGTCGCGAGGCACGTTGACCCGCTCGGCGGATCCGCTCGAATCCCACAGCGACCTCGCGGCCTCCAAGGAAGCCTGCTGGAACGCGAGCAGCGCCTGCACGCGAGCCTCGTCGCTCAGGTTGGGGCTCGCGCGGGCGAGCGGCAGGATCGCCTCGAGTCCGCGCCGGAACGCGACCGGTGAATACAACCCCGGGAGCACGTCGAGCGGGCGTCCATCGCAATCCAGCACGTAGTGAGCGCTGTTGCCGGCGATCGTGGTCTTGATGGCGCGTCCGTCGCCCATGTCGATCGTGACCTTCGGCACGGGGCACTCGCTGCTCCAGAAGAGCACGAAGTTCTCGCGCAGGAACCTCGACACGTCCTGGTTCGCGTAGAGCACGACGCGGAAGAAGCGGCTGTTCGCGCACGAGAGGTCCTCGTCCAATCGTCCGAGGAGACGCAGCGACAGGATCGGTTTCCCGGTCGCGCGCGCGCGGGCTTTGGCTGCTTCGATGTCGCGAAACCAGTACAGGCGCGAGTAGGTCGCGTAGCGCTGGCCCGCCACCGCGTCGATCCGTCGCTCGAGTTGGTCCTTCTCGGGCCCGTTCGGCAGCGCGTCGTACAGCGCGAGCATGCGTTCGCAGTCGGCCTCGTCCGGGGTGTGCACCGTTTTCTGGGCGCTCACGCTGGCCAACGGGTCGACAGCCACCGGCACCGATCCGACGGGGAACAGGCACAGGACGAGACTCCAGATCAGGTTCAGGAAGGTCATGGTGTTCTCAGGCAGGGCCGCGCCTCAGGACGGCCCACCCGGCGGGCTATGCCCACGAATTCGAAGATCCGTCTCGCTATCCTCTGGCCTCATGAGACTCCGCACACTCGCTCCGGCCGTCCTCGTCCTCTCCTTCCTCTCCGAGATCGTCACCGCACAGGAGGGCCTGTGGACGCCCCGCCGCGTCGAAGCCGTTCGAGGCGTTGCCGCGATCGCGCTGTCGCCCGACGGGGCCAAGGTCGCGTACACCCTCGGCGTCCCGCGGCGCGCCGGCAAGGACGAGGACGGGGTGAACTGGGCTGAGTTGCACGTGCTCGACACGGCGGACGGTCGCGAGCGCACTTTCGTGGGCGGCAAGGTCAACGTCTCGGCCGTGGCGTGGACACCGAGCGGCGGCGAGATCGCCTTCCTCTCGAAGCGCGATGGCGACAAGCAGACCGCGCTCTACACCATTTCGATCCAGGGTGGCGAAGCGACGAAGCGCGTCGAACTCGAGACGTCGATCAGTGCATTCAGCTTCGCACCTGACGGCAAGCGCGTGGCGCTCGTGGCCAACCTGCCCGAGAGTGCGGCGCACAAGAAGTCCGGCGAGAAGGGCTTCAAGCAGAGCGTGTTCGAGGAGGACGTGCCGTTCGCGAAGATCTGGATCGCCGATCTCGGTGATGCGGCGGCGAAGCCCACGAAGCTCGACGTGAAGGGCCACGTGCACTCGGTCGCGTGGAGCCCCGTCGACGATCGTCTCGCGGCCGGGATCACGCCCACGCCTCTCGTCGACGACGAGTACATGCGCCAGCGCGTGACGATCCTCGACGCGAAGGACGGCCACTCCCTGGCTGTGGTCGAATCGACGGGCAAGATCGGCGCCTACGCCTGGAGCCCGAACGGAGCCTGGATCGCCATGCACGCCGGTGCGGACGTGCACGACACGTACGCGGGTCGCCTCACGATCGCGCCGTCCTCGGGCGGTACGCCCGTCGACGTGCTCGGCGACGGGTACCTCGGCGACTCCGAGGCGTTCGCCTGGCAGGGTTCGACCGCCCTGATGTGCATCGCGAGCCACGGCGTCGAGACGAGCTTCGAGAAGATCGAGATGGAGGCGGGTCGCGGCGGCGCGAAGAAGGTGATCGTGCCCGAGGGGATCGCGATCTTCACGGCCGTCTCGCTGAGCAAGGACGGCCAGAAGGGCGCCTTCATCGCGCACAAGAGCGACCACGCGCCCGAGCTGTACACGATGAACCACGGCGATGCCGCGCCCGTGCGTCGCACGGACTCGAATCCGTGGATCAAGAGCATGCATTTCGGCAAGCAGGAAGCGGTGACGTACAAGGCGCGCGACGGAGTCGAACTGCAAGGCATCCTGGTCCGGCCGATGAACGAGCAGGCGGGGCTGCGGGTGCCGCTCATCCTGTGCGTGCACGGCGGGCCCGAGGCGCACGATTCGAACGGCTGGTTGACCGGCTATTCGCGTCCCGGACAGATGGCGGCCTCGCGCGGCATGGCCGTCTTCTATCCGAACTATCGCGGGAGCACCGGTCGCGGTGTCGCATTCGCGAAGTCGTCGCAGGGCGACGCGGGCGGCAAGGAGTTCGACGATCTCGTGGACGCGGTCGATCACCTGATCGCGACCGGACTCGTGGACTCCGCCAAGGTCGGCATCACCGGCGGCTCCTACGGCGGCTATGCGACCGCTTGGTGCTCGACGCGCTACAGCGAGCGCTTCGCCGCCGGCGTCATGTTCGTCGGCATCTCGAACAAGATCTCGAAGTTCGGCACGACCGACATTCCCGACGAGGAGTTCCTCGTGCACGCGCTGCACCGGCCGTGGGAGAAGCTCGACTTCTTCGCGGAGCGCAGTCCCATCACCTACGCCGACCGCTGCAAGACTCCGCTCCTGATCATGGGGGGGAAGGATGACCCGCGCGTCGATCCCAGCCAGTCGAAGGAGATGTACCGCTGGCTGAAGGTCCGCGGTCAAGCTCCGGTGCGGCTCGTCCAGTACCCGGGCGAAGGTCACGGCAACCGCAAGGCCTGCGCCAAGCTCGATTACTGCGTGCGCATGATGCAGTGGCTGCAGCACTACCTGGCGGGCCCGGGCGGGGCGGCGCCCGCGCTCGACGTCGAGTACGAGGACCCCGTCGTCGTCGACTGACCTCGCTCCGCTCGATTTATCGCCGATCGAGCCGAAGATCGAGCGTCCGGCGGCATGGAAGCTCTGGAGCCCCACCGGTGGGACCGGAGAACGAGTGATGAAGCAGGGAACGAGAGGGAAGCTGCCGCGCGCCGCGTTCGAGAAGCTCGTTCGCGAGCACCACGCGGCCGTGTACGCGTCGGCTCTGCGCATCACGCGCGAGAACGAAACCGCTCTCGACGTGACGCAGGAGGTGTACCTCGCGTTGCTCGAGGGCCGAATCGAGCTCAGCGGAACCGAGGACGAGCGCGTGCTGCGCTGGTTCGCGATCCGGCGCAGCCTCCAGAAGAACCGTGAGCGGGCGAGCCGTCGACGCCGAGAGGAGGACTACGCCATGAACCAACCTGAAGCCCGTTCGGACACCGGCGTCCTCGACGCCGACACGGCCCTTGCGCTCGAGCGCTTCATCGCGCGCCTGCCTGACGAACTGCGCTCGGCGCTGCAGCTGCGCTTCCACGAGGGTCTCACTTTCGCGCGTGTCGGCGAGGCACTCGAGATCTCGGAGCCGGCGGCGCACGAGCGGGTGAAGCGCGCGCTCGAGAGATTGAAGGACAGCCTGTCACGGGCGGGGCTCGCCGCCGTCGCGGTCGACGTCGAGCGCGCGCTGGAGGCGCCGAGTGTTCCTGCGCCCGTGCCGATCGCGCTCGCGAAACAGCTCCTGGCGTTGCATTCGGCCGTGGCGCCGGTCTCGATCGCGGCGGCCATCCTCGGTTCCATGACGGTCATCGCGGCCCTGGTCCTCGTCGTGCCACGCCTGCTCGAGCACGAGGGCGAGGAGCGCGTCGCCGTCGTCTCGATGCCGGTGCCGGCCGCGGCGGCATCCACGACCACGCGATCGCTCGACGTGCCGGACGCGGCACAGAGGCGCGAACCGGCACGCCCCTTTGGCATCGAAGCGGCGGCCTCGAACTCCATGGTGCCCATCCCCGAACCGGTCGAGACGAAGGGGACGCTCGTGGGACGCGTGACGGACGCAGACGGTCTGCCCGTGTCCGACCTCGTCATCGTGGCGAATTCGATCGAGCGCGACGGCAAGTTCGCGCGCTACACCTCGCGCGGGAAGACGGGCGGCGACGGACGGTTTCGAATCGAGTGCACCGTCGGAGTCGCGGGCGCGACCAACTACACGCTCGCGATCGAGGGCCGAGTCGCCTTCGAAGCGTCGAGTCCTGCCGATCTCCTGCGCGTCGAGAGTGGCGCGACCAGGGACGTCGGCGTATTGCGCCTGGCGCCGCGTGCGCTGGACGAGGACGGACAGTTCGAACTCTCCTTGAAGATCTCCGACGAAAACGGACGAGCGATCGCCGGCATCCACGCCGCTCTGTTCCGTGCGGTCAGGTCGGAGGATGGGTGGTCGGACCGAACCTGGGAAGCGAGCTCGAAGTTCGATTCAGAAGGCCGCGCGCACCTATCTGGCGAGCACGTAGGCCGGAAGATCCTCGTGGTCGACGGGCGCGAGCTGGGATTCCAGCGCTTCGAGCGCGATCTCGAACTCGGGGTCGGGGCGCACGAACTGGCCGTGACGCTCGCCAGAGGCCTGGAAATCCGCGGCCGCCTCGTCGACGTGGACGGTCATGCGATCGTGCGCGAGACCGGTGAGTCGCGCTTCGGAAACGTCCTGCAGTTGCGCGCGCTCGATCCGCGGCGCCCGACCGACTGGATCTTCTCCGAGATCGCGGACGACGGGGCGTTCCTCTTCCGCGGGCTCGACCCTGGCCCGCATCAGCTCGAGATCTCTGGCGGCCCGTGGTCTTCGATCTGCATGGACGGCGTCCGGGCCGGGGCCACGGACGTGCTGATCACGTTGAAGCTCCACGACGATCCACGCGATCGCGGCAATCACTGCGCCGAAATCCACGGACGCGTCGTCGACGAAACGACGCACCAGCCGGTCGCGGTCGACGTCATGGAAATCGACGTCGAGAAGCTCGACCCCGAGACACGCCGCGCGGGCTTCGACGTCGACCTCGCCCCCGCGTTCCTCTTTCCTCCTCCGGTGCAAGTGGCGTGGAGTGGCGAGTACCCGTCTCGTTCGGATCGAGTGCACACCGGTTCCCTGGGTCCGGGGGCCTACGCGCTCATCGTGCGCAACGAGGGCTACGCGCCGGAGTTCGTGGGTCCGATCGAACTCGCCGCGCACGAGATGCGCAGCGACCTCGTCGTGTCCCTCGTCCGCCCGACACGCGTCACGGGGAGCGTGCTCGATGCCGATGGCCGACCCTGTCCCGATGCGTTCGTGCTCGTCAACGGCATCGGACCGAAGTCGCTCGAACGGCGGTCGGCGACCGACGCGGACGTCGTGCGGACGAATGGGAACCCGCGCGCGGCGGTGTGGGAACTGGCCCGCACCGACGCCAACGGCGCGTTCTCGATCGAGGGCCTGTCGCCGCGTTACGACTACGTGCTCGAGGCATTCCATGCGCGCTTCGAACCGATCACGAGCGCGCGCGTCGAGGGCCGCGATCCGGGCGCGGTAGGCTTGCGCTTCGAAAAGAAGCGCTGAACCGGCGTCAACGCGCGCTGACGGTCAGCGCGAAGTCGCGCGTGAGTCCCGCCTCGATCTGGATTCGGGACGGCGCCGTCGTCGTGAACCCAACCGACTCGATCACCATGGAGTACGCGCCGGCCGCGAACAGATTGACCGACTCGTAGGACTCGCCGGGGAGGAGCTGCGTGACGAGGCCCGGGCCTGTGGGCAAGCGGAATTGCAGCACCGTCGGCGCTCCCCCTGATTCGGGCGCGAGCGCGATCCGCGTCCCGAAGCGATCCCGACGTTCCGTGTCCGGGAGCTTCGCGCTCTCCCCGAATCCCGGCGGCGGAGCGCCGCGCAAATCGAGCGTGAGCCGCACGCGTCCACCGCGCCGAGCGCGCAGGGAGACCACGGTCTCCTGATTCGCGCGCACGACGACCGGTTCGGTCGTGTGCACGAGGAAGTGATCGCGATCCGTGCCCGGCGCGTATCCGATCACGAGTCGATACGAGCCCGCTGGAAGGGGAGGCAAGAGCCCCTGTCCATCGCTTTCGAGCGTACCGAGTTCGGCGATGGCGATTCCCGTCGCGCTCGAATGCACGTCGACTCTCAAGGACGTGAGCGGGGCGCCGTCCTCGCCCATCAGGTCGACGCGCACGCGACCATCCGGCGTGCGGTCGTCCAGCGTGAGCGTGAGATCGCGCAGCCATTCGCCTTGCCTCAGGGTCACGATCTGCTCGGCGCTCCGGCGCTTCCCTTCGAACGCCTGGACGGCGACGGGCGTCTCGGGATCGAGCGTGAACGCGGCCACGCCGGTCGCCGAATCCACCCCGCGCGCGCGCGTGTTCGACGGTTCGTACGAGCCGTCGGGAAGCGTCGACAGGTCGGTGATGCGCACGCCGGCTCCTCGAGCGGTCTTGCCCGCGCTCGTCTGGACGCGTACGACGAGCAACTGCGAGGACAGCACGAGCTGGACATCCTTCGTGCCCGGTTCGTAGCGCGCCTGCCGCGGTTCCAGGACGATCTGACGATCGGGAGAGCGCAGCGCGTAGTGCCCTGGACGCAGGCCCGAGAGGGAGAAGCGGCCATCCGCGTCGACCGATGTCTTCGCGAGCGCGAGTCCGTCGTCGCGCTCGTCGGCAGCGACACGCATGGCCGCGCGCGCGAGCGCATCCGGCTCGTTCGCGTAACTGCCGTCGATCGCCCACAACTCGAAGCCACCCATGGGCTGGCCGTCCGCCGAGAGCGCGCGACCTTCGATGGGCGCGCCGCCCTTCAACACGACGTCGGCGAGCACGTGGTCGACGCCGGATTCGAGCGCGAGGTGCTCGACGACTCCCGTCCCGACGCCGGAGGCGCGAGCGGTCACGCGGTAGTCGCCGCTCGAATCGAAGCCCAGGGCGAATCGTCCGCCCACCGTGCTCTCCACGGTCACGACGGGCGTGTACGTGGTGACGCTGCCCGTCACGCGCGGAACGAGCAGCGTGACTTCGGCTCCACGGAGGCCCGCACCGCGCGCGTCGACGACGCGGCCCTCGACGAGCGCGCCGGGCGCAAGGGTGATCGTGGCACGAAAGCCCGTCTTCGCGGACAGCGCGGCTAGGCCGTAGCGACCGTGGCCCGGCTGGTATCCGCGCGCCTCGACGTCGATCGCGAGGAAGGCGTCGGAGCCGAACGCGTCCGCGAGCTCCGCGCCGCCGAACGTGAACTCGCCCTCTGGATCCGTCGCGATCTCGCCCAGCTGCTGCGTCTTGCCGTCGTGTTCGAGGGCGAGGCGGACTTTCGAGCCCGCGACCGGCCCACGCTTCTGGCCCTCGACACGTCCGCTCAAGAGCTTGCCGGATTCGTCCACCGGGCGCGCGGGCATCCAATCGGGCCTCGAGTCGGCCTGGACCGCGTCCGCGTCCGCGCGCCGCGACGGATCGGCACCGGCGTGCTCCGTGCGCGCGGTGGTGGGCGGGTTCAGCGGGGTTTCGAGGGCAGGCGGACGCCGCGGCGCGCCGGACTTCACGAGCGCGAGGACGATCACGCCGACCGCCGCGCACGCAAGCAGCACGAGCCACGGGGCTCGAGCACTGG
>JBGATY010000144.1:0-9619 GCA_044228955.1 Planctomycetota bacterium
AAGACCCAGTTCTTGCGCCCGACCGCGATCGAGCGCAGAGAGCGTTCCGATGCGTTGTTGTCGATCGACAGTCGTCCCGTAGTGTCCCATCGTACGGCCGCGCCGCAACTCCCGGCGCCAAAGAGCGCCAGGAGCAGCCGGCGGCGAGCTTCAGCCCGAGGCTTCTTAGGTCGCAGTCCGGACAGAACGGGCCTAGGATGCGGTTCGCGGCGATCACGAGCAGTCGCCGCAGTCCAGGATCACCGGCCTTCGTGATGCGCAGTTGCGGTGAAGAAGCACCGGAGTCGTGCGTGCGCGGCACGAGACCGAGGTAGGGACCGACCTGTCGTGAACCGGACACACGCGAGGGTGAGTCGAGGGTCAGCACGAAGCTCAGCGCGGTCACGGGCCCGACACCGGCCACCTGACGCAACACCTTCGTCGCGGGGTAGCGCTCGTCCGCCAACCGTTCGATACGCACGGCGAAGTTCTTGATCTCTCCTGCGACTGACCGATCAAGTGCACGATCGGCGCCAGTACAGGACCGAGCTCCGTGGGCAGGTACGCCAGGACTCGCTTGTGGAGTCCATCGGCCGAGGACGAGACTCGACCTCGCACAATGCGACTTCGAATCCCGCCCCCCCTCGGCGGGCCGACCCTGCGGGTCGACGCGGACGCGTCGTCGCCCACGGGCTACAACGCGCGGATCATGAGGGGGCACAGCCCCCTCAAACACCCCCGAACCAGAACTCCCAGGCCAGTTTGAACTCATCCCACCAACACCGGAGGTGCGTAACAGTTGACGTCCCCTAAGTGCGCAAGAGATGACGTCCCTTGACAATAGCGACGCCGCCTTCGCACTGTTTGCAGGCGTACTTCGTGCGTGCGATCTCGTGCACGACTGCGATTTCGAGGCGTTCGAGTTCGCGGGAGACCTCTTCGCCGATCGAAACTCGCTGCGAGCCGCACGCGCACCCCAATTGATCGGGGTTGAGTTCGAAGGTGGTGCGGATCACCGGCAAGTGAGCGGGGAACTGCTTGCGACGGCGCGGCTTCGACTTCGCTGACGCCGTTTCGTCGCCGAGTTGTTTGGCCTCGACGCTGCCCTGTACGCACTTCTCGTCCGCGACGCGCTCGGCAGCTTCGATGATCTCAGGGAAGAGCAAGTGCATCTGACCCGGCTCCATCACGAACGCGGCGCTGGGCCGGCGTTCGCTGCGAGGAGCGAAGAGAACTTTGGTCAACACGGCGACGCGATGTTGAAGCTCAGCGATGATCTGCTTCAGCGCTTCGACATCATTCGGTAACTCGCGCGGATTCATGATCTTTGTCACGCGACTGAATACGAACGTCGCGCGTGAAGTGATGTCGGAAACTCGACTTTCTCGTGTCGATTCCTTCGAGCAACATCGACATCTGCGCGCGATCTATTTCGACGCGCGCTCCGCGACCACGCAAGCGTTCGAACGTGCCGCGTTCGAGTCGTTTGCAGTGCAGCCAAAAACCGTTGCGATCCCACACGAGCAGTTTGACGCGGTCGCGACGGCGATTGAAGAAGCAGAACAAATCGCCGCCGAACGGATCCTCTTTGAAACCGTCGCGCACGATCTGAACGAGGCCGTCGAAGCCCTTGCGAAAATCGATCGGCTCGGTCGCAGCGAAGATGCGAACGCGCGACGGAAGCGTCAGCATCGCTCGACGGCGAGCACGATACGCGCGAGTGCGATCACATCGATGCCGGCGTCGACGATCACACGGCGCTCGGAGCGCGTGATGATTTCAACGCGCGCCGTATCTGAGATCAGAGCTCTGGAGCTCGGAACAAGTTCGACGAACTCGGTCGGCGTCCCTGGTTCCTGAGCGGCCTCACGTCGCAGTCGCCACGCCCAATGCGCCAGGGTCGTTACGGGCACGCCGACTCGCGCCGACAGAGCTTTGTACGTCAGACCTTCACGCTCGCGAACCGCGAGCCACTCTCGTGCTTGATCTCGTCGAACCATGCCAGAGATCGTGCCGACGGCGCGGTGACGAAACAGATGTGCTTGGCCGAACAGTTACTGTGTTCCTGCGCGGCGATCGCGCCGGCGGCGATCCGGCGTGGACCGGCTGCGAAGTGCAGATCCTCGACGATTTCCACTGGGAGGAGCGCACCAAGTCGCAGTTGAAGCCGTGGCAGTTCACGGGCTCGCTCTACGGCTCCGTGCCACCGGCGAAACACGCTCTGAAGCCGCTCGGCGAGTGGAACACGTACGCGATCGAGTACCGCGGGCCCAGGATCCAGACGCTCCTGAACGGCGTCGAGCTCTACGACGTCGACACGCACACGGTCAGCGTGCCCGAAGGCCATCTGCCCTTCGAAAAGCGCGCGACAACGGGCTTCATCGGCCTCCAACGCCACGCTTCCGACGGCATCCAGGGCGACGCCTACGCCTGGTTCAGGAACATCTGGGTACGCCCGCTCGCCGACCACTGAACGAGCGCAGGCCGCCCGTTTCCGGACGGCCTGCGTCGAATCAACAGTTCGAGCGCGCTCAGCCGCGCGGCCCCGTGCCGGGCTTCCGCTTCATCTCGATCTGCATCATCTTGTACTCCTGGCCGCTCTTCGGATCGTTGCCGTGCATCTCGAGCATCATCGAGTCGCTTCCGGTCCAGCGCTCGATCTCGCGCATCGTCGCGGGCTTCTTGGTGACCGGATCCGTGTAGTCGTAGCTCCAGGTGATGGTCTTGCCGTCGGAGGACAGCGTGCCAGAGCCGTACATGATCCCCGAGCTGTGGTTGTCGAGCCACGTCGACACGAACTTCTGCGCCACGTTGTCGTATCCGTACCAGCCGATCCCGTGGAACGGGCCCATGCCGGGCATCTCGCCGTTGTGCTCGCACTTCGTGTAGCGACCGTCCATCTCGAGCGTGATCGTCGCGTTGGCCGGACTCGTCACCGCCGGCGCACCCGGCGCCATCCACATCGTGCTCGTGCCGGTCCAGGTGCCGACGCTCTGTGCGAGGTGCTCCTGCATCTTGCCCGGTATCCCGGCGGCCATGCACGCCTGCATGTCGGCCTCCGTCCAGCCCGGCGGGAGTTGCATCGCGCCCATGTCCTGGTTGTGCAGCGCGGGCTTGTCGGACGAGCGCACGTCGCTCGCGGTCGTGCTGCAGCCGGCGACGAACAACGGCGCGAGTGCGAGGCCGAGGATGGAAATCGCGATCGGTTTCATGGGGTGCTCCGGTGGAAGGTTGGTGTGCCTCGGGACGCCCCTGGCCCGGGATGGGCACCGCGGACGTCCTGGGGGGGAACACTTTATTTCGAAGCCGCTCAGAGGTCGAGCGCGAGGAGATTCGTACGGCGAATGGTGATCGGCGCGCGGCGCACGAGCGAACCATCGGCCCGCATCAGCACCGCCGTCGTCGCGACGTCGGGCACGTCGAAGGAAGGGAATTCTCCGTCGCGACGCTCGATCACGTTCGTGGCCGCGATCGTCCGCAGCAGGTAGGCCTTGAGCCTCACGACCTTGCCCTCGCGATCCTCGAACCGGACGCGCGTGACGGAAGAATCGGACACGGAGAGCCGCGCGCGGACCTGCACGCCGACGACGACGGTGATCGGCAGCACGCGCGGATCGGGCATCGGAACTACGCCGGACTGCAGACCCTCGCCAGTCACCCACAGGCTGACTCCAGTGCGCGGGACGTCCTTCAGCGTGAAGGCTCCGTCGGCTCCGGTCTGAACGGCGCCGTAATGGTGGCTCGAGACGAACCCCGGCCCCGCGGTGATCCGCAGGGAGATGCCGATCTTCGCGCCCTCGACGGACGTGCCCTGCGAGTCGACCAGGCGGCCGGGCAGCGCCGCGAAGAACGCGGAGGGATCGTGCCGCAACACGACGTCTCTGGATCCGGCCCGTACGTGCTCGAGGCGCGCGATGAACCCGCGGTCAGCGTGCCAGGCCATCAGCGTGTACTCGCGATCGATCAGGCCCAGGACGACGAAGGCGCCGTCCGCCTGCGTGCGCTTCTCGATGCTCGTGTCGGACGCCGTGACCTCCTCGACCGAACGATCCGTGGTCCCGTTGGGAGTTCCGTCGACGAGGCGCACCTCGCACGAGGGAATCGGCGAGCCGTCGGCCTCGAGAACGAGGCCCGTGATCGTGAGCGGCGCGGGTCCGAGCCGGAGCACCACGTCCTCGACGGACACCATCGGCTCGCGCGCGAAGTTCTCGAGGACCGCGGCCTGATGTCCGCTGCGCACGGCCGTCAAGGGCGTGCCGGCGTGGACGAAGGTCACTTCCAAGTCGAAGCGTCCTCCGGCACCAGATTCCGTGTTGTCCTGACCCAGTGCGACCCAGGCGCCCGTCACGGGGCCACCGGCCTGATCCACGACGATCCCCCGCACGTGAGGTCGCTCCTCCACGGGTTGACGCTTCATCACGATCTGCAGCGCGAGGTCATCGTGAGCCGGCACCGGCAAGACTTGGCTCTGCATGCTCTCGCCGAACACCTCGAGCACGGACTGGAACTCGACCGGTGCACGCTCGATGCGGAAGCGCCCCTGCTCGTCGGTGATCGTCCCGGGACCGTCGAGGATCCGGAATCCGCCGGAGTGTACGTCCACGACGTGCCCGACGAAGTCCCACACGGGTCCCGCTTTCAGGCTCGCATGCGCGATCGGCGCACCGGACTCGTCCACGACCGTGCCCGCGAGCACGACGGTGGTCGCGACGATCCAGATTTCCTGTGACCGGGCCTCGTCGTGCGCTTCGGCGACGATGGACCGGCGTGGGTCGAGGACGATGCGTTCCACGGCGTCGCGGGGAATCCGCGCCGTGATGCGTCCTTGGACGTCGGACGTCGCGCGCACGCGCGGCACTTCGCCTTTCGTGAGCAGTTCCCACACGACCGGTTGGTCTTTCCAGTCCGCGGGATCCATGGCCTCTTCGGGGCGCGGCTGGAGCAGGCGCTCGCGCAGGGCGCGCGGGATCTCGATCGCGGTCGTGGGCGTGTGCAGCGTATTGCCGTCCCAGTAGGGTTCGCCCGCGCGGCTCCACTCGATGGAAAGGCCCGCGATCGGCTGGTTCGTCGCGTCGACGACGAGCGCGTCGATGGTGCGCCTGGTCTCCGCGGCGGGCGCGCCCGCGGCCTCTCCGCTCGCGAGCGGCGAGCGTGTGGCCGTCGACGTACCGCCGGCGTCTCCGGTAGCGACGAGTTGGCCGGGGCCGGACGTGTCGGTCTTGGGAGCTTCGCGCACTTCGGCTCGAGTCCCAGCGGCCACGTCCTCGCGATCGCGCACGCTCGTCCCATCCGGCCAGGCGAGCCACGCCCACGCCTCTCTCCCGCCGCGCTCGAGATGCTGCGCGAAAAGCTCGATCTCGAGCCCGCGCCGCAGCCGCGTGCGCACCGTTTCGCGCGGCAGTTTCTGCGCTGCCGCGATCGCGTCGACCTCCATCTCGCGGAACCAGCGCAGGAGCATCGTCGTGCGGTACGGTTCGTCGAGCTTCAAGACGAGGCCCGCCAGTTCGCGCGACAGCGAAGCCTCTTCGACCAGCCGTGCCGTGCTCGGCAGCGCTTCTGGACGAGCACCGGCCCGTTCACGATCGTTGCGCCGCCGATCTCCGCGCTTCAGTCCACGCGCCGCGTTGCGCGCGACCGCGGAGAGCCACCCGCGCGGGTTCGCATCGTCCCGCGGCGGGTTCTCGATCGCCGTGCGCCACACTTCCTGCGCCACGTCGTCGGCCTGGGCGTCGTCGCGCACCAGGCGCCGCGCCAGGGCACGCACCCAGTCGGCGTGGGTCAAAAGGCCTTCGAGGGAGTGCGGAAGTGCGTTCGAGTTCGTGTTCATGTGTGGGTCCTCGAACACCTCAATGCCGCGGACCCCGGGGGCGGGTTCGAGGATACGCCGAAAATCTGCCTCACTGGGGCCGCGGCCGCTCCTCCAGCTCCTCGATCGTCCTGGGCCAGTCGTCCTTCAGGAGCCGCGAGAGGGCGCGGTCGGCGAGCAGGCGGCCTTCGTTCTGGCAGCGCGCGCAGTAGTTGCACTCGTTTTCGGCCCACACGATGCGCTGAACCTTCGAGCCGCACACCGGGCAGGGTTCGCCGAACTTGCCGTGCACGGCCATGTCCGGGCGGAAGGCAGTGACCTTCTTCGGGAATCCGGCGCCGCACTCGTCGCGTAGTTTCTCGGTCCAGTGAACGAGCGTCGCCGACACGGCCTTCCAAAGACGCGCGACCTCCGTCGAATCGAGCGACTGCGAGAGCTTCAACGGGGACAAGCGTGCCGCATGCAGGATCTCGTCCGAGTACGCGTTGCCGATGCCGCTGAAAAGCCGCGGATCGGTGAGAGCGCGCTTCAGCGTGCGATTCTCGCGCGTCAACGCCTCGCGGAAGTCCTCCGCGCTCGCGCCGACCGGCTCGAGCCCGCCGCGATCGAGTCGAGCGAGCTCATCCTCGCCGCGCACGAGCGTGAGCGACGCGCGCCGTTTCGATCCGGCTTCGGTGAGCGTGAGCACGCCGCTCGTGAAGTAAAACGACACGAGCCCCTTGCGGGGAGCCTTCTTCGATCCGGCGGCGGTCCACGCGAAGCGGCCCGCGATCATCAAGTGCACGACGAGGAAGATCCCGCCCTCGACCTCGATCGCGATGCGCTTCCCGACGCGGCGCACACGGACGACGCGCGCGTCGCGCACCGCCGCCACCTTGGGCTCGACGGAGCGCAGCGTGAACGGGTGATCGATCACGACTTCGACCAGCCGCTCGCCCACGATGCGACGCGCGATGGCTTCGACGTACACCGTGACGTCGGGGAGTTCGGGCATTCCGGCGCAGAATCGCACGCCGCTCGAGCTTGCACAACGTGTCCGGCGGGCTACTCTCCCCACCGCCCTGCATGAGCGCCCAGCGATTTTCCACTGCGCGCCGCGCGCTTCTTTTCGCCGCCATCGTGCTCGGAGTCGGCTTCGCGTGGACGCGCTTCCTCGTCGCTAGGATCGAACGCGAATTCCCGCCGAGCGGGTCCTTCGTCGAAGTCGACGGCTTGCGTGTCCACTACGTCGAATCGGGCACGGGCGTTCCGATCGTGCTCTTGCACGGCGTGTACGGCGGCGTCGAGGACTGGCGCGCGTCGATCTTCGACGCCGCGGCCGCGCGGGGGCGCGCGATCGCGATCGACCGGCCCGGGCACGGGTACAGCGAGCGCGCGAGCGAGACGCCGCGCACGCCGGCCGGTCAGGCGCGCTTCGTCCACGCCGTGCTGAAGAAGCTCGGGATCGAGCGCGCGTTCGTCGTCGGCTTCTCGTGGTCGGGCGGTGTCGCGACGTCCTACGCGCTGCAATTCCCCGACGAGACGGCGGGCGTGATGACGATCAACGGCGCCTTGTACGAGTGGGAATCGATCTCGTCGGCCACGGACGCGGTGATGGGCATCCCCCTCGTCGGTCCGCTGTTCGCACACACGCTCGCGATGCCGTGCGCGCTGGCCTTGCGAGACGGCGGCGCGCGGCGGGCGTTCCGCCCGGCGTTGATCTCGCCGCGCTTCGAACGCTCGGCGTTGTCGCTCGAGTTGCGGCCCGAGAACCTGCTCTCCAACGCGCTCGAGATGCGCACGTTGAAAGCGGCGCTGCGCGCGCAGAGCCCGCACTATGGCGAGATCAAGGTCCCGCTCTCGATCGTGACGGGCCTGGGCGACGAGGTCACGTTCGCGACGTTCCACAGCTTCCGTCTGCACGACGCGGTCGCCGGGTCGAAGCTCGTGACGGTGGATGGCGCCGGCCACCAGGTCATCTTCTCGCATCCGGACGCCGTGCTCGGAGCGCTGGACGACTTGCTGTCGCGTGTCGGGGGCGAGTCGGCCCGCGCCACGCGTCACTGATCGTCGAGAAATCGGGTTCCTGCGCGACGGGACACTCTCGAGGGGGCCCGCGGGATGGCGGTTTTCCTGGACCCTGGGGTAGGATCCGGGCCTCTCGGCCGGCCTGACTTCCCCGTTCTCCCTCTCGGATTCCTTCCCCCCGAGGCTTCGAGAATGTGCTCGCAACACAGTCGTGAATCGTCGCTGAACGTCCGCCTGGCAGCGGACTTGTTCCGCGTGAGCCAATGGTCGGCCGACGAGCCGCGCAAGTCGCGCTTCGTGGGTAAGGGTCCGCACGCATCCCGACAAGGGAGGTTGCGATCTTCGATTCCCCGAGGAGAGGCCCATGACTCGCATTTTCAGCCTGTTCGTCGCCGCAGTCGTCTCGGCTGCCAAAGCTTCCGCTGCCGTGGAGGAGGTCCTGTCGATCCAAGACTGGACCTCCATCCGCGCCGCCCGCTACCAGGCCGTCCAGAGCGCTGACGCCTTGGTGGCGAGCAATCCCGCCCAGTCCTGGGTGGCGCAGTTCGACGAACGCGGGTTCCTCGTGCAGAGCGCCGACGGTGAATGGACGTTCGGCCTCGCGCTGGCACAGATCGGCGACGCGCGCCTCGCCGCGTCGGGCACGTTCGTCGCGCTCGATCGCGGGCCGAACGTGGCCGAGTGGTGGATCAACGCTGCTGGAGGCCTCGAACACGGGCTCACGCTGCGCGAGCGGCCCGAGCGCGAGGACCGAGGAGCACTGCGCCTCCGCTTCGACGTGCGCGGGAGCCTGCTCGCGTCCATTGCGGACGACGGTCTCGGCGTGCGCTTCGTCGACGAGCACGCGACCGAGCGCGTGCACTACTCGGCTCTCACGGTCATCGACGCGAACGACCGCGTGCTCCCGGCCCGCTTCGAGTGCGGAGAGCACGCGCTCCTACTGCTCGTCGACGACCGTGACGCGCAGTACCCGCTCACGATCGATCCGATCGCGCAACAGGCCTATTTCAAGGCTCCGAACGCGGGCAGTCACGACACGTTCGGCGCGGCGGTCGCGATCTCCGGCAACACGGTCGTGATCGGCGCGCCCGGTGAAGCGAGTGCTGCGAGCGGCGTGAACGGGAACGGGAGCGACGACAGCAAGCCGGACTCGGGCGCCGCCTACGTGTTCGCGCGCAACGGTTCGAGCTGGACACTGCAGGCCTACCTGAAGGCCTCGACGCCCGATTCGAACGACGGCTTCGGCACGGCGGTCGCGATCCATCGCGACACGATCGCGGTCGGAGCGCCCGGCGAATGCAGCCAGGCGCACTACACGAATGGCGACGAGTCCGACAACAGCGCGCACTCCGCCGGCGCCGTCTACGTCTTCGCACGCCAGGGTTTCGTCTGGCACCAGCAGACTTACGTCAAGGCCTCGAACTGCGACGCTTTCGATCGTTTCGGTTCGAGCGTGTCGCTGTTCGGCGACACCCTGGTCGTCGGAGCTCCGGGCGAAAGCAGTGCCTCCACCGGCGTGGACGGCGACGAAGCGAGCAATTCAGCTCCGAACTCGGGCGCCGCGTACGTGCTCTCGCGCATCGGCTCGACCTGGACCGAATGCGCGTACCTCAAGGCGTCGAACACGGGCGCCGGAGATCGTTTCGGCACCTCCGTGAGCATCGCCGCGTACACGATCGTGGTCGGAGCGCCGGGCGAGGACAGCTCGGCGGTCGGTGTCGACGGCAACGAGGCCGACGACAACGCGCTCGACTCGGGCGCCGCCTACGTGTTCCTGCGCTCCGGCTCGGCCTGGTCGCAGCAGGCGTACTTGAAGGCCTCGAACAC
>JBGATY010000145.1:0-9473 GCA_044228955.1 Planctomycetota bacterium
AATCGATGCCCAACGACGAATCCCTGCAACAGGCACAGAAGCTCCTGTCGGCGGTTTCGAGTTGCGTGAGTCCCACGGACATGCCCGACCAAACCGCGGCCCGCGAGCAGATCCTCCAGGAGGCCGAAGCGGCCGAGAAGGCCCAGCAACGGGCCGCGCCGAAGCCCTGAGTCGATCGGCACGAACAGCGAGGCCCCGCCGCGCCGCGGGGAGCCGCCCGGCCTCGTTCGTTCACGGTCACGCGTTCAGCGGTTCTTGGTGAACCACTCCGCGTTGATCTTCTTGAAGTGCGCCCATTTCTCGGGCAATTCGGCCTCGTCGAAGATGGCGTCCACTGGGCATTCCGGTGCGCACGCTCCGCAGTCGATGCACTCGTCCGGATTGATGTAGAGCATCTCGAACTTGGCGAAGTCCGGAGCGTCCTTCACCGGGTGGATGCAGTCGACGGGGCAGACTTCGACACAGGCGGTGTCTTTCGTTCCGATGCACGGCTCGGCGATCACGTAGGTCATGGGGTGCTTTCGATGGGTGCGAAGATTGCGAGGCAAGAATGGTAAGAACGGGCACGCCTTTTTCAACCCTCTGCGCTCTCCCGCTCGCGCTCGCAGAAGGGCCCTTCGGCGGGGTATCGTGGGCCGGGCGCGATCCACGCGCTCGCTGACCCGCGCCCTCGATGCCAGCCATACCCGACACCGATTTCGCGACCCTGCTGCAACGGCCGCCCATCTGGGGGGTGATCGTGATCGCCTACCTGCTCGGGGCGATTCCGTTCGGGCTCATCCTCGGGTGGCTGAAGGGCGTAGACCTGCGCACGATCGGCAGCGGCAACATCGGCGCGACCAACGCGGTGCGGGCCATGGGGAGGCCGTGGGGCTTCGCGGTGTTCGGCCTCGACTTCCTGAAGGGGTTCGTGCCCGTGCTGCTCGCGCCCAGGGTGGGAGAGTTCAATGGCCACGACGCGGAATTCCTGCAGGTGCTCGTCGGCACGGCGAGCGTGCTCGGGCACTGCTATCCGGTCTACCTGAAATTCAAGGGCGGGAAGGGCGTCGCGACCGGGTGCGGAGCGATCGTCGCCATCGAACCGCTCGTTTTCCTCGCGGGCGGAATCGTGTGGCTCCTGACGAGGCTCGCCACGGGTTATGCCGGACTCGCGTCGATCCTGATGGGCGTCGCGTTCCCGATCGTGGCCTTCGTTGGCTGGTGGCCGGAGCGTCGCGCGCTCGTCGTGGGCGCCGCGCTGCTGATGCTGCTGATCGTCGTGCGTCACCGCGGAAACATCCACCGCATGCTCCAGGGCACCGAGCCGAACGCACGGCACAAGAAGGAAGCCGCTCGTCATGGTTGAGCACGGATTCACGCGCGCGCTCGTCGTCGGCGACGGCGGATGGGGGACGGTGCTGGCGCTGATCCTGCATCGGAACGGCATTCCGGTCACCCTGTGGAGCGCGTTCCCCGAGCAGGCGAAGGATCTCGCGGCGCAGCGGGAAAACAAGCGTTTCCTGCCGGGAATCCCGATCCCGAAGGACATCGTCGTCACCGCGGATCCGGAGCGGGCGGCGCACGGGGCGGACCTCGTCGTGAGCGTGGTCCCGACGCAGTACCTGCGCGGCGTGGCGAACCGGTTCGAGGACGCGCTCGGCGGAGACGTGATGCTCGTCAGCGCGACGAAGGGCATCGAGATCGAGACGTTCAAGACGCCGAGCCAGATCCTCCAGGAGGTCCTCGGTCCGCGGCCCCTGTGCGTGTTGACCGGGCCGAGCCACGCGGAGGAGGTCGCGCTGGGCAAGCCGTGCTCGGTCGTCGCCGCGAGCGTCGACATCGCGTTCGCGGCGCGCGTGCAGGCTGCGTTCCGATCCAACACGTTCCGCTTGTACACGCACGGCGATCCGGTCGGGGCCGAACTAGCGGCGGCGTTGAAGAACGTCATCGCGATCGCGGCCGGCATCAGCGACGGACTCGACCTCGGCGACAACGCCAAGGCGGCGCTGCTCACGCGCGGGATCGTCGAGATCGCGCGCTTCGGCCGCTCGCGCGGCTCGCAGCCCGAGACGTTCTTCGGTCTCGCGGGCATCGGCGACCTCGTGACCACGTGCTGCTCGCGACACTCGCGCAATCGCGCCGTCGGCGAGGCGATCGGTCGCGGTCAATCGCTCACGAGCATCCTCGCCGGAACGAAGACGGTCGCGGAAGGCGTGTGGACGGCCAAGGCGCTCTTCGGTCCCGAAGCCGATCTCGGCGACGTGCAGATGCCGATCTGCGAGCAGGTCCATGCCGTGCTGTTCGACGGCAAGGATCCGCGCGAGGCCGTGCTCGACCTGATGAATCGCGCTCCCGTCGGCGAGATGGACGGGTTGTCCGAGGGCCTCGGTTGAGTCCGATCGCGGGTTTCGCGCTCTCGTTTGGTCTGACGCTCGCCCTCCTCGGCGCGGTCGTATTCACCGGCAGGAAGCGCATCGTCAAGCCGCACATCGTGTGCGTCGCGCTGACGTTCGCTTCGCTCGGCTGGACGATCCACGAGGCCTACCAACTCGGGAAGGTCTACGACCTGGCGTCGGCCGGCGTGATCACTCCGATCCACCTGACGTTGGCGAAGATAACCACGGCGGCGTTCCTCGCTCCGCTGTCGACCGGCCTGCGCACGCTCTTCGTGCCGAAGACGCGCGCGCTGCACAAGATCTGCGCGTATTCCGTGCTCGTGTTGACCGTCCTGTGCGCGGCGACCGGAGTGGCGATGATCGCGCTCTCGAAACCGCTCTGAGCTCTACCGTTCGACGTGCACGGTCTCGTGCGCCTGGACGTTGCCCGCGCGATCGAGTCGCCACGCGTCGACGATCCACGGCATGAAGAGCAGGGATCCGTTCGCGAAAAGCGCGATGGACATGATCAGGATCCAGGCGAGCTTCGCTCGAAAGGCCCACAGCGCCGCGAGGAAGCCGACGACGCTGCACACTCCCGCCGCCCATTCCGTGATGCGGAGGTCAGGCGTCGCATCCGGAACGAAGCGCGCGATCACGAGGGTCGTCCACCACACGGCCCACCCCAGGCTCGCCATCGACATGGAGAACATCCAAGTCCGGTGCCGTCGCCGCACGACCGTGCGCATCTTCCACAACCGCCGAACCGGACGCGCCATGCGCTCGATTGTCGGCGCCCGGCCCGCGGGCGACAAGCCGCGCCTTGGTTCGATTGACGTTTGACCCCGGCCCTTCTATAACGACCGCCCCATTTCGCACTCGGGTCGGGGCGTGGCGCAGCATGGCTAGCGCGCTGCAATGGGGTTGCAGAGGTCGTAGGTTCAAATCCTATCGCCCCGACCAACATCTCCTAACTCACCGAGAGGCGACCCCAGTCGCAGCTCGGCCGAGACGGGGAGGTTGAGCCGCTTGCCGACCCTGCCGGGTTCGTAGCGGATGACGACGGCCGCGCCGAGGGAGTGAAACACCTCCCGGAGCGTGCCGGGGTCGGCTTCCTGGACGATCGCGCCGATCTCGTCGAGCAACTTCATCACGGCTTTTGTCTCGGTCGCGGCGTCGGAGGGCGCTACGCGCCCGGCCTGTCTGCGCAGCGCCTTCAGCTCCGCAGCGACCCGCTCGGTCTCCAGCTTACACTCCTTGTAGGTGACCTCGGCGTCCGCGCGTGCGATCGGGTCCTCGGCGAGCATCATCTCCCTGTGCAGCTTGTGGCGGACGACTTCCAGCTCCTTCAGCCGGGCCTCCTGAGTGGCGATCAGCTTGTCGCTGGGGCGCGCTGAAGCGGCGTGGGACGCGAGCTGCTCGTGGACGAGGTCGCGCAGGCGCTCGGAGTTCCGCTCCTCCTTCAGGACGTGCTCGATGCCGCGAAGCGCGAACCCCAGGACGATGTCCCGGTCGCACCAGTTGTGCGCGCAGTCCTCGCCGTGGCTGTTCGAGTAGGTCGAGCAGATGTACACGGGCCTGCCGTACTTCGGCGCACCCGACATGGGCTGACCGCAGGTCCCGCACAGCACGCGCAGCGGGTACTTGTTGGCGTCGCGGCATCGAGCCACGCCGCGTTGGCCGCCGACCTCGCCCCGACGCCTGAGCTTGTCGTTGTTCTGGTGCCAGATGTCGGCTGGAACGATCGGGTCGAACGGCCGGGCGAGCTTCGCGGTGAACCACGTCGCACGGTCTCGCTTGACGACCTTCTTCGCCTTCGTCGTTCCGGCGGGCTTCTCCGACGGCAGGAGTTCCCGCGAAGACTGCGAAGCGGAGTTCTCGAAGCGCAGGAGGTCGCCTTCGCCGCGACGTCCCCAGGCGTAGAGACCCATGTACAACGGCTGCTCGACGACCCCGCGCAGGTTGCTGACGGTCCACCGGCCCGAGACCTTTCGAGTGACCTTGGTGACCTTGCTCGTTCGGGATCTGCCGTGATCGGGTGAAGGGATGTTCCGCGCGTTCAGGATCTTGGCGATCTTCGGCAGCCCGTGGTCGCGCAAGTAGAGATCGTGGATCTCGCGGACAACGGCGAGCTTGTCGAGGTCGTCGTCCGTCTCGCCCGGAACCATCACGACGTGCATTCCCGGTCCCTTCCGCTGCTCGCCGTCACGGAGGAAGTCGAGCTTCTCGCCGTTGTCAAACATGATCGCGCGGCGCATGCCATAGGGAGCGCGACCTCCGTTCCAAAGACCGGCCTTCGCGTTCTTCCCCTGGCCTCTCAAGACCTTGTAGGCGAGGTCGACACGGAATGCGTGCGCGGTCGCATACTCCAGCAACAGCGTGACGTCGTCGGCGAACGTGTGCTGACCGTGCGTGCGGGCGTGGAGGCTCCTGCCGCTGGCGACGACCACGTCCTTGTTCGAGAAGAGAATGTCCTTTTCGAGCTTCATCGCCGACTCCACCTCGGTCGGTCGCGCGAATCGGTCCCGCGCCCAGAAGAAGACGTGCGTGAGTGACGAGTCGCTCACGGCGCGCTTGTGGAAAGCGAGGAAGCCGGGCCGGTTCATGTCCGCGCCGGTCACTGCGGAGTCGAGGTAGAGATCCCCGATCTCGCTCGCGCCTTCGCCGAGGGCTTCGGCCAACTCGCGTTGGGTGGGCAGAAACGCCACGTTCAGCTCTGCCGCGCGACGGATCACCCAGTCGAGCTGCGAGGGGAGCGACTCGTCCTGCTGCGCGGTCGAGCAGCGCAGGTAGGCGATGCCGCGCTGCTTCGCCGGTGCCTTGGACGCGCTCATCCAGGGGCTCCTCTCATGAACCGGGTCATGCGGACTTGAACGAGCAAGCGCGCCAACGGCCGCAACTGAGCGGCCGTGAACTGGCAGGCGGGCGTCGGTGCGGATCGCGCCCAAGCGTTCTGCTCGCTCTTGTCGCGGACGTACCGGGGGAACCGCTTGTCCCAGTGGTCCGGGAGAGTCAGCGCATGCAGTCGGTGCAGGCGACGGATGGTCTGCTCGACGATGGGACAGTCGACCAGCTCGGGGGCTCCCTGCTGGGACAGCCGATCTAGAACGTGCTCTCGCACGATCCGCAGCTCCTGATCCGCGCGCGCGTTCATGCGGTCGCGCTGCTTGCGGAGCTTCGTCGCCATCTTCTTCGAGACCTTGCTCACCGGCGCTTCCGCTTCCGCAAGGAGGGGGCCGCGATACGGTGGAGCTGTAGCAGCAGTTCTGTCGCCGAAACGCCGAGGTTCTTGGCGTCCTCCGTGATCTCCGCCTTCTGCTGCGGCGTGACGCGAAGTCGCATCGACGCGGACTTGTAGTTGGAGAACTCCACCGTCTGGAAGGTCTTCCCGTCGACCTTGGCGTGACCGATGTGGTCGGTTGATTTTTCTCGTGCTGACACGGTTGACATGCTCCGGTTCGTGTGGCCACGTACGGTAGCAACGTGCGGCGTGGATTTCCACACCCCGCTCGGCCGACTCGCTGGCCCGAGATACCGAGTGTCGCGAGGGGCTCTAGACGCATCTCGTGGTTCGACGAGATGTGTGACGCGGCCGGTTTGTCTTGCCGGAGGGGGCCGCGCTCAAGCGATCGACGGTGCCGTTCGATAACGACGAGATGCGGCCTCATGATCTCATTCACCCCACGACCGCGACCACCGCCGTCTCGACGACCTCCACGACACCGTTCACGGGAAACCGCCCGAGCTGCCCGAACTGCGCGAGCCTCGCCGTTCAGAACGTCCGCGCTCTCGTCGAGGGAAGCACGAATACTGCGCAGGGCGAAGTCGTCACTCGGGGCTTTGCCCTCGAACAGGACGGAAGCACCGCGCCGATGATGATGCGCTCGTCCACGAGCGCCCACACAAGCTCGCTCCTTGCGCAGCGGCTCGCCCCGCCCCCGGAGCCCACACAGTCGCGCGATGCAGTCGAGCGTGCGTACAGCGCCGTGACCACGGTCGTGGGAGCGTTCGCCGTTGCATGGGTGCTGCTCTTCTTCCTCACGCGGCATGCCGGTCCCGGCTCCTCCGACATCGTCGCGATCTACCACTGGGTGACCGGCGGTGCGGTCCTGTCAACTGTGGCCCTTGTTGCGTGGACGCCCTCGATTCGGATGCGTTCACGTCGACGCAAGCAGGAGTTCGACCACGCGATGGCCGCGTGGTCGCGTAGGTCAAGCTGCTGGGCCGCCTTGTCCTACTGCTCGGGATGCGACCACGTCGCAGATCCGCGAACGGGCGAGGCAGTGCATTCCGATCGGCTCGCCGACCTGCTGGCTCCAGAGACTCGTGTCCGCGCTGCGCGTCCTCGCGGACGCGGGTAGTGCTGACGGCTGGCAGACGGTGCGAATGGACGCTGAGGTCCTCAATCGTCCCTTGACCACGCGAGCCTCACGAGATGGTCGGGCTCGCTCTCGGTCCTTCGTCGTCGGCAGCAAGGTGCTGGATCGTCTGCATGAACTCGGGTGTCAGGCCGTTGGTCGTCCACGCATCGGTCGACTTCTGCGCCTGCTCGAACAGGGCTTCGGCCTCCCGGAACTCGGCAGAGCCGACGTCTGACGGGGTCACGACGCCAGCGCGATCCTCCGAGAAGTCAACGTAGAACCTGCGCTGCTTCATCGAGTCCAGCCGCGCGTCGATCACCACGTCGTCCCATGTACGCTGGAGCTGGTCCACGTCAGCCTTGAGCCTCGCGCGATCGACCACCATCGCGTCGATCCGGTGCTTGAGTTCGCGCAAGAAGCCCTGCATGGCGTGCTTTCCCGCAGGCGTACCAGCGTCCACTTCGGCCGGGGCGCGGCCCCCTGAGAACGCTTCGACCATCAGCTCGCGCATGTAGGGAACGTCCAGGTCGTGCGCGAGGATCTGCTTCTGCGGGTGACGCGAGACAAGGACGTTCATGGAGGACGGGGAGTTCTTGCCACCCGGTTTCTCCGCCAGCGCGCCGATACCGAGCATTCGAGCGTACTTGGCCTTGCCCATCTCCTCGCACGCCAGGATCATCAGAGACGTTGCTCGGGGCCAGCGCCCACGTTCGGCGAGGAGGCGTGCATCGTCAGCGATTACGTGGCCGTTCGCTGCAGCCGCATCGGCGAACGCAAGGAGGATCGGAGACGAAGGGAGAGGGGGGCGTGGCATACGTTGTCGCGGTGCGAACCAGGACGGCGGATCAGTCGTGCAGGGGTATGTTGAGCTTGTCGAAGAACGCCTGGTTGCGCCGCTTCGCATCGTGGATCATCTTCTGAAAAGAGACCATCTCCACGTAGCAGTTGTAGTTCTGGTAGAATTTGAAGTACCCCTCTCCGTCGGGCGTGGGCAGGAAGTCCTCACGCTTGGCCAATGCCCGCAGAGTCTTCGTGAAGTCCGCGACGATATACGCGGTGAATGGCGTGTTCTCACGGATGTGGATTGCACGCCCTTTCGATCGACGACCTGAACCGGAGCGGAGCGTGTCGACATACTTCAGCACTTGGCTGACGGGATTCTTGTCTGGGTCGTCGACCTTGAAGTCGTCCCGCGAGGGGCGCTTGAACTCGACGAGCACGACGGCACCTATCTGGTCTATGGCGTCGCTGAAAGCCATCGGCCTGTGGAAGATCGCCAGGTCTGGACGATCCTCGCTCTCCTCCATGACGGTGTCCTTCAGTTCGCTGAAGGGCATGTCGGATGCGAGGTAGTAGTGGAAGTAGAGGCGGTCATCCAGGAGCCACAGGTTCATCTGTGAGTGCGCAACGTCATCCGATGTCGTCTTCGTCGGGCAGATTGCGGCATGCACCGCCTCCTCCAGCGTGTACTTGCCGGTAGCCTGCAATCCGAGCTGGTCATCCAGGAACTCGATGATCGCGCGACGATAGGCAACGTGCCGGGCGAGCTTGGAAATGCCTGCGTCGTTGAGCTGCGCCATGAGAGCATCAAGCCGTGCTCGACGTGCCTCAGCAGGTTCGTCCGGGTCAGTAACCTGCTCCAGTTCTCGACCGAGAGCGTCGCGGCTCTCCGCATCGAACCGCTGCTCGATCTTGTAGAGGGCGAGGTCAAGTTCACGACCGTCAGTGCCCGGCGGAATAGCGGCTATCTCCTCGGAGCGGTGCTTCAGAAGATGTCGGTACTGCGGATACGTCGTCTCCACCTGCTTCCGAATCCGTGCGGCATTCGCTTCCAGGATGGGCTTCAGCGTCGCGTCGAGGAAACCCCTAGCCTTCGCGACGGCACCCGCGACAAGGGAGTCGTAGCCGGTGGCGCTATCGTCGCCCTTACTTCCCGCTACGTCGACAAATTCGTCGAAAGCAAAAGCCGTTCGGCCCGCGTCGACAAGGTCGTTAAGGCGTGAGCCGGAGACGTAGCCCTGATACGCGAGGTCCTCGCTGCTGCCCGCCCGTCGAAGTCCGGCGCTGAGACCGGGGATCTTCGTACTGAGCGATTCGTCTTTGACCCGACGCTGGTGCGCACAGAAGTGCAGCGCATGCTTCGAGTTCTTGCGGCCCTTAAGGAGAAGGTGCGCGATCGTGAACTCAAAGCTCCCGACCTTGAACGTGTCGCGCTTGATCTCTGACTTCAGGTCTTCCTCGAACAGCCGCCCAAGTTCGACATCGTAGCCAGCCTCATCGTCCTGCAAGTAGAAGAGCGGCCGTGGCTTCGAGATGAAATACTCCAGGCAGTGCTCGATCGTGCTTCGGGCGATCGTTTCAGGATCGTGCTGAAGCGCATCGCGGTAGCCGTCACAGGGAGACCGCATAGTCACCACAGTCGAGCGAGGCTTCGTCGACGTTCTTACGGACTGCCCTTGGATACCCTGAGTGCTGAAGGTGAACTCCCGCTCTTGGCGTTCGTTGCCGACCGCAAAGACGCTGGTGATGTGGATGCTCTGGAAGACCTTGAGCCAGTTCAGCCTGCCCACCCCCTTGCCACCGAATTTTGCTTTGGTCGTGGAGTCGGAGCGTCGGAACGACATGAAGTTCTGGTCGTCGAAGCCGATACCGTTGTCCTTGATACTGAGAATAGTCGATTCCGGCGTGGCGGAGGTGCGGATTTCGATCGCCGGCGGCTGACTGTGCCGGCTGAACTTGATGGCATTGTCGAGCAGGT
>JBGATY010000146.1:0-9407 GCA_044228955.1 Planctomycetota bacterium
GTACGCGTTCGCCAAGGACCCGGTCACCCACAAGGCGATCGTGTGGAACCACCTGATCGGCGACGTCGTGATCTACAGCTCGCAGAGCGCGCTGCGCGATTCCGTTCAGGCGATTCCGTTCCTCGGCATCGGCGCGGAACGCAGCACGACGGACGACGACAACGACGGCGTCCGTGACCTCGACAACGTCGAGTACAGCCGCGCTCCGGACGAACTGTTGATCCCGCGCTTCCTCGGTCAGGACCCCGATGGCAAGGGCTCGATCTTCAACAGCCAGTTGATCCTGATCGCGCTCTCCGGCGGCACGCAGTTCACCACGACGGTGGACTTCCTCCTCTACAATGACAACGAGGAGTCGTTCTCCGCGGAATACACGTTCCGTTGCTGGGCCTACCCGCGTCTCTCGGAAATCAACTCCGCGTTCCTCGAGTCGTTCCTCGACACGACGAACAACGACCTGCTCGAGATCGTCGGTCGTCCGCAGAAGGAAGCGGGCTGGTTCAAGGTCGACGGCGACTACGCGGCTTCCTCCGCCGCCGTCATCAACGACCCGGCCATCTACGCCGTCCTCGTCGAGCGCGCCGGCATCTTCGCCGTCGCGGCCCTGCCCTTCGAGCTCTGCTCGCAGGACAACGGCAAGCTCCTCCCGAACGGCGTCCTCGGCAACTGAGGTAGCTTTCAGAGGCGCGACGCACGCACGTGCGTCCGCGAGTCGAAGACAACATGATGAAGGTGGACGTTTCGACACGGCATGGTCGAGCTTCACCGAAAGAGGAGTACCGCGATGCACGCCCGCAAGACGACGATGCGCTTCGCCGCGCTGAGTCTGGCAGTGATGTCCTTCAGCCGCGCAGCGAGCGCCGACCTGATCACGTACACGGCCACCGTTCCGCTCGAGACGACGAACTGGACGCGCACCGCCTCGCTGCCACGGTTCAACGCGGCGCTCGGCATCCTCGAAGGGGTGAGCCTGTCCGTCACGGGACACATCGAGGGCACGGCGAAGTACGAGAGCCTCGACACGCAGCCCGCGCAGATCACGATCCAGTTCACGGCCAACCTGACCGTGCGGCGTCCGGACAACAACGTCGTGCTGCTCTCCTCGTCTCCGGTGTTCAATCGCGTCGACCAGGTGACCGCCTACGACGGCGTCCTGAACTTCGGCGGCACTTCGGGCGCCACGTACAACGCGATTTCATCGGACCAGACGCAGCAGGTCGTGCCCAACTTCCCGCTCAACGCGGCGGACGCCGCGCTCTTCGTGGGCTCGGGCAACGTGGTGTTCACGGTCAACGCCAATGGACAGACCTCCGCGACGGGCGCGGGCAACCTCGTGTCGAGCTTCTCGCAGAAGGCGTCGGCCACGCTCAGCGTGACCTACTTCTACACGCCGCCGTTCATCCAGGACTGCAACGGCAACGGCATCGTCGATTCGACCGACATCGCGAATCACACGGCTCTCGACTGCAACCACAACCTGATCCCCGACTCGTGCGAGTTGCTCGGCAACGATTGCAACCACAACAACATCCCCGACGAGTGCGACCTCGCGGCGGGCACGATGACCGACATCGACCAGGACGGCCTGCCCGACCAGTGCAATTGCGTGCGCGTGGATCGGACGCAACCCGCGAGCCTGCTGCTGTTCCCGGAGTTCGACAATCGGCAGGGCCAGCTCACCCTGCTCACGGTCTCGAACATCAACCGTAGCTACATGGAAGGGTCCGTACGCGTCGAGTTCCGGTACATCGACGGCACCACCTGCCTCGAGACGAACCGCACGGAGCTCCTCTCGCCGAACGACACGATCACGGTCGTGACTTCCGTGCACTCCGGGAATCCAAACCGCGGCTATGTCTACGCGTATCCGGTCGACAGCTTCGGCCGCCCGATCAGCTTCAACTTCCTGATCGGCAGCGTCATCCGCCTGAACGGCGTCGATGCGCTCGACTACGACATGAACGCGTTCACGTGGCGCGCGATTCCGCCGTGGAGGCAGCTCACGGACCTCGACAACGACGGCATCCGCGACCTGAACGCGTTCGAGTACGAGCCGACGCCGGACGTGATCCTGATCCCGCGCTTCATGGGTCAGAACGTAACGACCAGGGGCGCGCTCATCCTGGTCGCGCTCTCGGGCGGGGTTCAATTCACGACGACGATCAAGCTCCAGATCTTCAACGACAACGAGGATCCGTTCTCCTCGCAGTACACGTTCCATTGCTGGGAGAAGGTGCCGCTGCTCACGATCAGCAACATGTTCTCGAACTCGCTCCTGCACGCCTCGGACGACGCTCCCGAGGAGGTCATCGGTGATCCGAACACCGAGACGGGCTGGATCCGACTCGACGGCCTGTTGGCGAGTTCGACGACGACGAACATCATCGACCCCGCGTTCCTCGCGGTCCTGATCGAGAATCGCGGCGCATTCTCGTCGGCGGATCTGCCCTTCGAACTGTGCACGCAGACGAACGGGGACCTGCTGCCGACGGCCCTGAACGGGGACTCGAGTCCGTAGCGACGTACGTACGTCGCTACGGCACGACGCCTTCGACACGCGGCATCTGGCCGCGCAGCACGCTGTTGTCCGAGTAGAGCTGCGTCTGATCGATCCGTGGGGAGCGCGCGAGCGCCTCGACGTCGATCTGTCCCGACTGGCCGTAGGCGTCGAGGGCGTTCTTCCAGGTCGTGAGCTCGACCCAGGCGGGGCTGACGCCGGAATCCAGCATGAGCTTGGCGGTCTTCGGCACCGACAGCGGGTCGGACACCCCCCAATCCGCCGAGGAATCCACGATGACGCGCTCGGGGCCGAATCTCTTCACGATCTCGACCATGCGCTCGGATCCCATCTTCGTGTGCGGATAGATGGTGAACGCGGCCCACGCGCCGGCCGCGAGCACGTCCGCGACCGTCTCTTCGTTGTTGTGGTCGATGACCAGCTTCTCCATCGGCACGCCGCACTCGCGCGCGACGGCGATCGAGCGCTGGATGCCGCGCTTCTTGTCGCGGTGCGGCGAATGGACCATGACCACCATGTCGTTCTTCGCGGCGAAATCGAGTTGCCACTGGTAGGCCCGCTCCTCCGCCGCGGTGATCTCGTCGTAGCCGATCTCACCGATCGCCACGACGCCTTCCTTGAAGGCGAAGCGCGGGATCACCTCGAGCACTTCCTTCGCGAGCGCTTCGTTGTTCGCCTCCTTCGAGTTCAGCCCGATCGCGCAATAGTGAGCGACGCCGAACTGCGACGCCCGGAAGCGTTCCCAGCCGACGAGCGACGAGAAGTAGTCGACGAACGCACCGACTTGCGTGCGTGGCTGCCCCAGCCAGAAGGCCGGCTCGATGACGGCCCGCACTCCGGCTTTCGACATCGCTTCGAGGTCGTCCGTCGTGCGGCTGGTCATGTGGATGTGCGGGTCGAAGAATCGCATGGGCTAGCTCGGTTCGAGTTCCTGGAAAGTGGCGGCGTCGACGCGGCCGGAGAGCGCCTGATCCATCGTCGCGCGCACGGCGGCGTCGTGCTCGGCATCGCGGCGGCGGCGCAACACCGCGGTCTCGCCCGCTCGCGCCAGACCGATCGCGGCGGCGCGCCGCGCGCGCGGGTCGGCTCCGTCGAGTTCGAGCTCGAGCGCCCGGCGACCGCGTTCGCCACCGAAGCGGCCGAGGCACAGCCACAGCTCGTGACGGATCGGGCGGCCCGCGCTGCGCCGCTCGTCCGCGAGGTCGAGTGCCATGCGCGCGAGTTCGGCGTCGAGGCGGCGATCGAGGCCGAAGACGCGCCACAGCGGTGCCTCGACGAAGAGCGCCTTGATCACGAGCTGCCTCCAGCCGAGATCGTCGACCACCCGCGCGGGCAAGGGCGTGTCGCACGCCGACGCCTCGAACACGACGCGCATGCTGGAGCGGCAGCCCTCGCCCACGCGCCATGCGAAGCGCTCCGGGCGCGGTAGGAGCGCCAGGGAACGGTACAGGGCGACGAGTTCGCCGACGTCGGCGTAGCGAAAGCACTCCTCGATGCCTCGCACGAGGGATTCGGACTCGAGATCCGAGCGCGACAGGACCAGATAGGCGCGCGCGGCGTCGAGCACGCTCCAGCGCTCCGGATTCCAACCCTCCAACTCCTCCGCCGCTCGCGCCCGCTCGGCGGGCGTCGGCGCCAATGCGCCGCGAGGGACGTGCCGGCTGGCGAGAGAGATCAGCGTCGGGAATCGAGTGTCCACCGGATCGGCCCGACCGGAGATTTCGCGTGCCGTGGCCTCGAGCCACTCCAGCGTGGGACTCGAGGCGCGAGCACCCACCATCTCGAACAGCAACTCGCGGTGGCTCGGCAAGCGGTGCGGATCTCCTCAGCGAACCGATCGGGAGGCGTCGCCCAGACCGAGTTGAAGCGCCATCGTCGCGAAACTGGTCGCGTACGTGTAGCTGTAGAAGGAACCGGGGAAATCGAGACTGGAACCGTCCTCACGCTGCACCGGGACGATCTTGGCGCGCAGCTTCGCGTGCCATTTCTCGCGCTCCGCCGGCGGGAGTTCGTTGATCACGCGCGCCGCGAAGTAGTGGCCGAAGTAGTAGAAGTACCCGGCATTCCGGTAGTAGGACTCGTGCGGGACCTCCGTCGTGCGCGCGACCGCGAGGAAGCGGTGGTGCTCGAAGAACTGCTCGAGCCCCTCGCGGAGCCTCTCGTCGGTGATCTTGGCGTCCCCCGCGCGACGCCGCGCGAAGTTGCACACCTGGATGCGCGACAGGGATCCCTTCACGTCGTTGATGTTCTCGCCGCCGTTCACCGCGGGAATCGGACTGAGGCCGTACTCGTAGGCGCCCGAAGGGAGCGCGCAGCGGGTGACGTATTCGATCGCGCGCTTCGTCATCGGTTCGTCCACCGGCCACTGCAGCTTGCTGCGCGCGGTGACGAGCCAGGGGATCACCAGGCCGGTCGCGAAGCTGGTGGACCACGTGGGGCGCCGCGAGATCACCGGCCCCTCGTAGTACCCCCAACCCCCGAGCGGGTCCTGCTGATCGACGAGGTGTTGCGCGTATTCCTTGCCCCGCGCCTCGATGCGCGTCTTCCACTTCGGATCCTGGAAGCGCGGATCCTGCGCGAGATCGACGAGCATCGAGAACACGCACAGCGCGGTCCAGTTGTTGTCGATGTCCCAGTGATTGCCCCGTTTCGGCCGATCGGCCTCGAGGAGGTACTCCACGGCCCGCTCGAGCGCCTGGCGGCGTTCGGGCGTTTCCTCGACCATCAAGAGCGTCTGCACCGACAGCGCGCCGCCGGCCAGCTTCCAGGCGTTGAAGCTCGCGTTGCTGTAGTTGAGCTCGTAGAGCGACTCGGGCGTGCTCGTGCCCCACGATCCGTCGGCATTCTGCTTGGCGAGCAGGAAACCGATCCCGCGCGCAACCGCGGTGCGCGCTGCATCCGGGTCGAGAGTCTCGACGAAGTAGCGCGGATCGGCCTCCTTCTTCTCCAGCGGACCGACGACCGGCGGATCGAACTTCGGCGTCTCGGTCTGCAGCGCGGCGAGGCCCGCGAGGATGAGCGCGGAGATCACGTCTTCGCCGCCTTCGTTTCCTTCTCCTTCTCCTTGGCAGCCTTGGCCTTCGCCTTCGCGAGAGCCTTCTCGGCGTCGTCGACGCCACGTTCGGCCTTCTTGAGCTTGAGTTCGTTCTCGTCGGCGAGTTTCGCCTGTGCGGCGCGCGCTTCGCGCAGTCCGTTCTCGGCCTTCTTCACGGCGAGCTCGAGGTCCTTCTCCTTGCGTGGCAACTCGACGTCGCGTGTGACCGCGCCTTCGGTCTTGTCGTGCTCGAGGCCGCGGAGCTCGGCCTTGCTCTCCTCCACGCCCTGAACGGAACGGTCGAACCCGAGCTTCAGCTTGTCGAGTTCGAGCGGCTTCCCGATCTTCTGGAACACGTCGAGCGCCTCCTTTTCCTTCGCGAGCGCGTACTCGGCTTCCTCGATCTCGTCCTTCTGCTTGCGCTCGGCCGCCTGGCATTCCTGGCGGGCGATCTTCAGCTCGGCGCGCGCGTCCTCGAGGGCGTGCTCGGCTTTCTTCTGCTTGTCGGCGGCGGACTCCTTGTCGTCGTCGCCGTCCTCTTCCTTGGATCCCTTGGCCTCGGCGGCTTCGGTCTTCACCGCCCCCTTCTCGCCGGCGTCGCCCTTCAGCGACGCGCACGAGGGAGCCAGCGTGACGAGCGGGAGGAAGAAGACGAGGTCGAAGAGCTTCATGAGTTCCTTGGATCTTTCGATGGGGGCCGCCGGGGAGCCGATCGCGCGCTTCTCTGGCGATCTGGCGGCCGACATGATGGACAGACTCGAGCGCGCAGGGAAGAGCTACTTCGAGACGCCCGCTTGGAGGGCGATGATCGCGAAGCTCGTCCCGGCCGTGGTCATGAACGAGGAGCCGAGGAAGTCGAAGCTCGATCCGTCGGGACTCTGCACCTTCGCGAGGTGGGGACGCAGGCGCGCATGCAGGGCCTCACGCTCGCTCTCGGGCAGCAGGTTGATCGCCCGGGCCGCGAAGCAGTGCGCGAACAGGTAGAAGTACGCGGCATTCTGGTAGTACGCCTCGTGCGGCACGGGCTTCAGGCGCGCGACGTCGAGGAACTTGTGGTGCTCGAAGAACAGCTCGAGCCCCGCGCGCACCTTCTCGTCGGTCACGGCCTTGTCGCCGGCCTCGCGCCGCGCCCAGTTGCAGACCTGGATGCGGCCGAGCGATCCCTTGACGTCGTTGATGCCCTCGCCGCCGCCGATGCGCGGGATCGCGTTCAAGTCGTACTCGTAGGCGCCGTTCGGCAGGGCGCAATTGGCGACGTAGCCCGCCGCGCGCGCAGTCACTTTCGGATCGACGCCCCAGGCAAGAGCGCTCGCGTGCGCGAGCGCGGGCACGACGAGCGCCGTGGTGAAGCTCGTCGACCAGGTCGGGCGGCGCGAGGTGACGGGCCCTTCGTAGTAGCCCCACCCTCCGAGCGGCTCCTGGTTCTTCTCGAGCAGCGCATAGAACTCCTTGCCGCGCGCGTCGACGAGCTTCCTGAGCTCACCGTCCTTGAAGCGCGGATCGAGCGCAGCCGCGACGCACGCGTCGAATCCGCACACGGCGCTCCACGAACAATCGACGTCCCAGTCGCTGCCGCGCTTGCTCATCTCGGTCGTGCACAGCCAGCCCAGGCCCTTCTCGAGCGCGGCGCGGCGCTCGGGCGTCTCCTCGACGGCGAGCAGCGCGCGCACGGCCAGCGCGTTGGCGCCGATCTGGAACGAATAGTGCGTCTCGACCGAGAAGAACTCGAGCTGCATGAGCTCGAGCGAGCGCGTGCCCCACGCTCCGTCGGCGCGCTGGTTCGACACGAGCCAGGCCACGCCGCGGGCGATGGCGCTGCGCGCCTCGTCGACGGAGAGCGTCTCGCGCACGGCCGGGAGCACCGGGGCGTGCAGATCGATGCTCGGGACTTCGGATTGTGCGAGGGTGAGCGCGAAGGCTGTGAGGAGCATGGGCTGGCCGATCGATCTGGGGCGGGAGCTCGAGGTTAGCAACTCGCGCCGCGTGGACTCCGCCTTTTCGAATTGCGATAGTGGCCGGACTGCACGAGGTCGGCAAGCTGCCGGACCCGCACGCCTCCTCCACGATCCACGAATCAGCCATGAGCCTCGGCCACTTCCGCGTCCCCCCCCCCGTCAACGAACCGGTCCGAGCCTACGCCCCGGGGAGCCTCGAGAAGGCGGCGCTGAAGAAGACGCTGACCGCGCTGTCTGCGCGTGAGATCGAGATCCCGCTCGTGATCGCCGGCAAGCGGGTCAGGACGGGCACGCTCGAGAAGGCGGTCATGCCGCACGATCACCGGCACACGCTCGGCAGCTACCACCAGGCCGGCACGAAGGACGTCGAGGCCGCGATCGCCGCGGCGGAAGCGGCGCGCCCGGATTGGGCCGCGATGCCTTTCGAGGAACGCGCCGCGGTCTTCCTGCGCGCGGCGGAGATGCTCGCGACGACGCATCGCGACCGCGTCAATGCCGCGACGATGCTCGGTCAATCGAAGACGGTGCACCAGGCCGAGATCGACTCGGCCTGCGAGCTCATCGATTTCTGGCGCTTCAACCCGCACTTCGCCGAGCGCCTGTACCAGGAACAGCCGCTGTCGTCGCCGGGCGTGTGGAATCGCATGGAGCACCGGCCGCTCGACGGCTTCGTGTTCGCGATCACGCCGTTCAACTTCACGTCGATCGCGGGCAACCTGCCGACCGCGCCGGCGTTGATGGGCAACACCGTGCTGTGGAAGCCGGCGTCGACCTCGGTCTACTCGAACTGGTTCTTGATGGAACTCCTCGAGGAAGCGGGCTTGCCGCCCGGCGTGATCAACTTCCTGCCCGGTTCGGGCGGCGCCGTCGGCGATCCCGTCGTCGCGAGCCCGCGCCTCGGCGGCGTGCACTTCACCGGCTCGACGGGCGTCTTCCACGGCATCTGGAGCGCCGTCGGGAAGAACATCGCGCGCTACGGGCAGTATCCGCGCCTCGTCGGCGAGACCGGCGGCAAGGACTTCGTCTTCGCGCATCCTTCCTGCGACGTGCAGGCCCTGTGCGTGGCGCTCGTGCGCGGGGCCTTCGAGTATCAGGGCCAGAAGTGCTCGGCCGCGAGCCGGGCCTACATCCCGAAGTCACTGTGGAAGAAGGTGCAGTCGTCCCTCGGCGAGATGCTCGCCGGCGTCAAGGTCGGCGACGTCCAGGACTTCACGAACTTCATGGGAGCCGTGATCGACAAGCGGAGCTTCGCGAAGCAGAAGGGCGCGATCGAGGCGGCCAAGAAATCGAAGGACGCCCGCGTCGTGTTCGGCGGCGGATGCGACGACTCGAGAGGGTACTTCGTGCAGCCGACCGTGATCGAGGCGCTCGACCCGCGCTACGACACGATGTGCACCGAACTGTTCGGCCCGGTGCTCACCATCCACGTGTACGACGACAAGAAGTTCGAGGCCACGCTCGAAATCGCGGCGAAGACGTCCGACTACGCGCTCACCGGGGCGATCTTCGCCGACGACCGCTCGGCGATCCTCACCGCGACGAATGCACTGCGCTTCGCGGCCGGCAACTTCTACGTGAACGACAAGCCCACCGGAGCGATCGTCGGGCAACAACCCTTCGGCGGATCGCGCGCGTCGGGCACGAACGACAAGGCCGGATCGATCCTGAACTTGATGCGCTGGGTGTCGCCGCGCTCGATCAAGGAGACGCTCGTGCCGCCGCGCGACTGGCGCTATCCGTTCTTGAGCGAGTCCTGAGCCCCTGGCGCCGCGGTGCCGGAGAGCCACTTCGAGAGGGTGCGTTCCAGTCCCGCCTGCGAGGTGGGCTTCGTGACGTAGTCGTCCATGCCCACTGCGAGACAGCGGTCGCGGTCACCGCTCATCGCGTTCGCGGTCATGGC
>JBGATY010000147.1:0-9398 GCA_044228955.1 Planctomycetota bacterium
CTGTACGGCTTCAATGCCCTGGAGTTGCTCTCACCGGATCCCTGCCGGCCTTTTGACCGGGACCGCAAGGGTATTTCCATCGGCGAGGCGGCTGCCTTTGTCTTGCTGGAGCGGGCCGGCCCGAGCCTCGACGCCGAAGCCCTGCACGCACCACGACGCCGAAACGGTCCCGTAGAGCATCGCCTGCCGCAGCGTGGAGGGCTGGACGTTGCCGCTCGAAGCGATGCAGCCCATGAAGCCGCCCGCGAACGAATCACCGGCGCCGGTGGGATCGACCACGTCCTCGATCGGGTAGGCCGGCAGCGAGAAATGCACGTCCTTCCCGAGCAGGAAGGCCCCGTGCTCGCCTTTCTTCAGGATCACGTAGCGAGGTCCGAGGCCGAGCACGGCGCCGGCCGCCTTGATGAGGTTGCGCTCGCCCGTGAGCATCCGCGCTTCCTCGTCGTTCAATACGACGGCGTCGACGCGGCGCAGGAGGTGCAACAGGTCCGCGCGGGCGGTGTCGATCCACAGGTTCATCGTGTCGACGACCGTGAACTTCGGCTTCGTCACCTGGTCGAGCGCGCGCATCTGCACTTTCGGGGAGGCGTTCGCGAGGAACACCCACGACGCGTCACGCATCGCGACCGGGACCTTCGGATCGAACTTCTCGAACACGTTGAGCTGGGTCTCGAGCGTGTGGCGCGTGTTCCAGTCCGACTCGTAGCGTCCCGACCACCGGAACGTGCGTCCGTCGGCGTGCTCGACGCCCGACACGTCCACGTTGCCCGTCTTCAACAGCTCGAGGTCACCCGGCCGAAAATCGCGTCCGACGACGGCGACGAGGCGGACGGGAACGAACATTCCGGCGGCGATCGAGAAATACATCGCCGAGCCGCCCAGCACGTCGATGCGACGCGTGTGGATGGTCTCGATGGTGTCGTACGCGAGGGTTCCGATGACGAGGAGTGACATGTTTCCCTACGGTGCAGCGCGGGGGGCGTTCGCCGCAAGAGTCAAGCCGAGCGTTTCGCGCGAAAATCCGCGCTCATGCGCCGGCTTCGCCCTCGGCCTCGTGGATCTCCGCGCGCATCTTGCGCCCGCCCGGCATGAGCAGGAACAAGCCGCCCACCAGTCCCATGCCCATCGACAGCAGCCGGAACGTGACGCTGACCGCGATGCCGAGCGTCGCCGGCGCGCCGAGCATGTGGAACAGCGAACCGTACGCGGCCTCGCCCACGCCCCATCCCCCCGGAGCGATCGGGATCGAGCTGACCGTGTTGGCGATGGCCGCCACCCCGAGGTACTCGGGATAGTCGAGCTGGGTCTCGCCGAACGCGCGACCGAGCACGAAGAGGGCGTACGCGAGTGCGGCGTGGTTCGCGATGGACAACACGATCGCGAGTCCGAGCTTCCACGGATGGGACCCGTACAGCCGGAGCGCGCGATCGAGCGCCTGGATGCGCTCCTTCTGCGGGAGCCTCGCGAGCAGGCGCTCGATGGAGAGGATGCGGCGCGGCAACGGCGCGAGGAACACCCACAGCCCGAACAGGATGCCGACGAAGGTGAGCAGCACGGCGAGACGCACCTCGCCGAAGCGCGAACCCGGCCACCAGGTGACTCCCACGGCGAGGCCGATCAACACCAGCAGTCCGAGCCCGCGATCGACGATCACCGACATGAGCGCGTCGGCGCGGCGTTCGGGGTGCTCGCGCACGACCAGGATGGCCTTGATCACGTCGCCCCCCGTCAGGCCGGGCACGACGAGGTTGAAGAAGAGGCCGAGGAACGACAGCCGGAACGCGCTCGTGAACCTCGACGTGCAGCCGGCGACTTCGAGCAGGATCTGCCAGCGCTTGATCGCGATCATCGCTCCGACCGTCATCAGCGCGAGCGCGACGATCAGACCCTTCAAATCGATCTCGCCGCCAATCCAGGCGTGGCAGCGTGTTCGCATCGCCGCGCTCTGCTCGGGCCGTCGTCTGGCTGGCCAGCGCCTGACGCACGCCGGCTGGCCACTCGGGTACGAGCGTCTCGGAGGGGTCGACGCGGAATTGGATCGTGGCTGCGCGCCAGTCGCCGACGATGTCGCCCGCGAGCGAGTACGACCCCCCCGCGGTCGCGAGGGTCAGTCGATCGCGCCAGGGCACGAAGTACGCGACCGCGCCGAGCAGTCCGAGCGCGAACACGATGCGCAGGGCCCCGAGGATTCCGCCTTTCCTCGACTTCGCGGTCGCAGCCTTCGGACTCAACGCGCGGCTCCTGCGCCGGGGTTCGAAGCCGGAGTGTTCCGGGCGTACCACCACGCTTGCCAGTCCTCTTCGCGCAGGCTCCCGATGCCGGCGTCCGAGAGCTTCGCCAACGCCATCATGGCGTGCACGCGCACCTCGCTCTCGCGCCGCGTCTCGACGAGCGTCCACAGCGCCTTCAACCAATCCTCGCGCGCCTTGCCTCCCGGCTTGTCGGCGATCGCGTCCGGTCCCAGGCTCGCGAGCGTGCCGACGATCGCGATCGTGACCGCGGGTTCGACGTCCTTCTGCAGGCGGTCGAACAGCACGGTGTCGACCGCCGTCTTGCCGCCGATCTTGACGACGCTCTCGAGCGCCGCCGCGCGCACGCGCGGTTCCTTGTCGTCGATCGCGAGCGAGAGCGCGCGGCGGATGCACAGCTTTTCGAGATCCGTGGCGAGGCGCGGCAGCGCGGCGAGATCCGCATCGCGCGAGCCGGCGGCGGCGACGAGTTCGACGGCGATGCGCAGGGCGCGTCGAGCTCCGCCGAGGTCGAGATCCAGTTTGCGCACGCGATCACACGCGGCCTCGAGGTCGGCGGCGCTGCCCTTGCGATCGAGCACGTCGCGCATGGCCTTGACGAGGCCGCTCGCGCTTTCCGCGACCAGCTCGGGGCCGGCGGGAGTCTGATCGCCGCCGAGTCCGCGCGGCAGTCCGACCTCGAGGCGCGATCCGGCTTTCGCGAGCGCCGTGATGGCGCGCTCGCGCGACAGGCTCCAGGGATCCTCGACGGCGAGCCGCGCGAACCACTCGATCTGGCGTCCGAACACCACGGGGTCGGTCGTCTCGATCTCGGCCAGCTCGATCAGGTTTTCGAGGCAGGCGTCAGCAGGCGCTTCGACCTCGGCCTTGTTCTTCGCCGTAAGGCGCGTCCCGCTGAAGTTGAGCGCGCCGAGCACCTTGTGCCGCATGACGAACTCGAAGTCGCCCTCGAGCGCCGCGTTGTAGCGGTGACGCGACTCCGCATCGTGCAACTCGTCGAGGTTGTGGATCTTCGCCTCGCTGACCTGGCACGCGGCCAGGAGCGAACACACGATGACCCCGAAGACTCTGGCGCCCGATTTCACGGCGGAAGAGTCTACGGCGCGCCGTGCGATCCTCCAGCACGCGGCTCGAGGATCAAGGCGGAAGGGTGAAGTGGTGGAGGCGGTGGGAATCGAACCCACGTCCCGGAGTCCTCGGGGCCGAGGCGTCTACGTGTGTGTTCCACGGTTGGTTCTCGTTCGCGAGCCGTTCGTGGACGAGCCTCTCGCGAGCCAGCCTCGGTAGTTTCTCGCCGGTCCGCCCCGAGGCGCGACTCGCCGGCCAGCCTGCTGGTGTCGTTTCCGAAGGGCCGCAGGCGCTCCCCTCGGAAACGGCTGACTGAGTTGAATCAGGCAGCGAGAGAAAAATTGTTGGCATGTAATGCCGTCCCAAGAGGATTTTACGGGCTGACTTGAGGTGCCCGACACGCAACCATCGGCTTGAGCGATACCAGTCGAAACCAGTGCGCCCCCATATGGAAGAGTCTAGCACGAGCCGGCGCGGGAATCATCCGCGGCGATGCTTCGCGAACGCGCGGTCGATGTCGCGCTTGTCGTCCTTCTCCTTTTGATCGGCGCGCTTGTCGTAGAGCTTCTTGCCCTTGCACAGGCCGAGCCGGACCTTGACCTTCGAACCCAGGAAGTAGATCGAGAGCGGCACGATCGTCACGCCCTTCTCCTTGACGCTCGCGTGCCAGGCGTCGATCTCGCGTCGCTTGGCGAGCAGCTTGCGGTCGCGGTCGGGCTTGTGGTTGTGGACGTTGCCCTGGCTGTATTCGGGGATGTTCGCGCCCACGAGCCACAGTTCGCCGCCACGGACCTGGCCCCAGGCTTCCTGGATGGAGCAGCGGCCGGAGCGCAACACCTTGACCTCGGTGCCGGTCAGGGCGATGCCGCACTCGAGTTCTTCCAGGATGTGGAATTCGAAGCGCGCGCGCTTGTTGGCCGCGATCGAACGCAGCTCCTTGGGCTTGTCGGTCATGTCGAGCGGACGAGGATAGCCCGCGCCGCGCTTGAGTCCGGCCGAAAAAGGGCCGATGCTGCCCGATCGAGGTCTCACTCATGATGCGAACGCACACTTCCTCCGCCGATCCGACCGACCTGCTCGCCGAAGTTCTGGCGAAGAACGCCGGCGGGTTCGTCGAGCTGCGTTACCACAGGAAGAAAACGCGCGCGGTGGTCGTCGAGAAGGGCCGGGTCGACACGGCGCAATCGACCGAGCACTCCGGCGTCGGCGTGCGCGTGCTCGAGGACGGCACGTGGGGCTTCGCCAGCACGGACCGCGTCGAAGCGTCGTCGATCGAGCGCGCCATTCGCAACGCCCGGGCCGCGGCCAAGGCGTCGGCGCGAGCGCGAGCCCAACGGTGCGCGCCCCTGCCGAGGGTGGATCTCGCTCGCGGTCGCTTCGAGTCGAGCGGCGTCGACGAATTGCTCGGGCGCGGCATCGAGAGCACGATCGACCTCGTGATGCGGATCGAGGCCGAGACGCGCGCGAAGAGCGCCGCGATCCAGAGCGCCTCGTGCGCCTACAGCGAAGTGTACGAGGAGAAGGGCATCGTCACGAGCGACGGCGCGAAGGCTTGGACGCGCCTCATTCGGCCCGAGTTCCGCGTCGGCGCCGTGGCATCGAAAGCAGGCGAGATCCAGCGCGGCTACGAATCGAGCGGCGCGACGGGCGGGTTCGAGTGCCTGTTCCGCACCGCGCAACCGGAGCAACTGTCGGAGCGCGCGGCGCAGCGCGCCGTGGACCTGCTGTCGGCGTCCTACTGCGACGGCGGCCGCTCGAAGGTGCTCTTGTCCCCCGCTCTGGTCGGCATGCTCACGCACGAAGCGGTGGGCCACACCGTCGAGGCGGACTTCGTGGCCGCCGGATCGGTGGCGGCCGGCAAGCTCGGGCACCGCGTCGCGTCGGAACTCGTCACGCTGTGCGACTCGGGCACGTCGGAATACCACGACGGGGCCGGCGGCACGCTGCGCGTCGACGACGAAGGCGTCCTCGCGGGACGCACCACGATCATCGAGCACGGCATCCTGCGCTCCTACCTGCACGACCGCGAGAGCGCGGCTCGCGACGGCGTCGCGCCGACCGGCAACGCGCGGGCATACGAGTTCGACAACGAGCCGCTGATCCGCATGCGCAACACCTACATCGCGCCCGGAGACGCCGATCTCGCCGAGATGATCGCCTCGATCGACGACGGCTACATCCTCGAGGGCGCCGCGAATGGGCAGGCCGATTCCAACGGAGAGTTCATGTTCGGCACGCGCGAGGCGTACCGCATCCGCGGCGGGAAGAAGGGCGAGCTGCTGCGCGGCGTGAACATCTCCGGCACGGCGTTCGACGTGCTGCGCTCGGTCGATCGCGTCGGGCGCGATTTCCAGTGGGACCTCGGCTCGGGTCACTGCGGCAAGGGCCAACCGGCCAAGGTCGACGCGGGCGGGCCGTGGATCTCGTGCGAAGTCGTGCTCGGAGGCCGCTGATGAAGAGCGTCACGGCGGAGGGCGCCATGAAGACCTTCGATCACGCGCTCGAGGAAGCGCGCGTCCTCGAGCGCTGCGACCAGCTCGTCGAGAACGCGCTGAAGTCCGGCGCCGACGAGGCCGAGGCCTACGGCACGCGTGCCGAAACGATCGCGGTGCGCTTCGAGAAGGGCGACTTGAAGCTCACGCAGGTCGACGACGGCGCTTCGACGGGTCTGCGGGTCTTCCGCGGGAAGCGCCTCGGGTTCGCCTCGACGAACCAGGGCGACCTCGACTCGCTGGCTTCGACGGCGCGCGACGCGCTGTCCTTGTCGGCCTCCGCGCCGCCGCACGTCGCGAACGTCCTCCCCGCGCCGCGGGCCATCGAGAAGCGCCCCACGCTCGCGCGGCCTTCCATCCTCGCACTCGCGGTCGACGAGATCGTCGACATCGGCGCCGATCTCCTGACGCGAGTCGGGGCCCGCGACAAGCGCATCTCGATCGACAACGCATCCTGTGAATTGACGCGCGTCAGCCACGCGATCCGGACCTCGGGCGGGGTGCGCGCCTCCGAGAGCGACGCGCAGTTGTCCTTCAGCCTGTTCGGCATGGCCATCGACGGCGCGGACGTCGGCGGTTTCCACTACGGAGGGGACGCGGTGCGCGAAGTGCGCGACGCAAAAGCCGCTCTCCAGGAGCTGATCGACGAATTCACGAGCGTCACGGTCGGGAATCTCGGAGCGGGACGCGCCGAGAGCTACAAGGGACCGGTGCTCTTCTCGCCCGACGCGCTGCTCGAACTGTTCGTGTCGCCGCTCGTGTCGGCGTCGAGCGCGATCGCGGTGCAGCGCGGCCGTTCGGCGCTGGCGCAGAAGCTCCACGCGCAGATCGCGTTCGAGGGACTCGACGTGACCGACGATCCGACGGACCTCGAACTCGCCGGCGCGGGCACGTTCGATCGCGAGGGCCAGCCGACACTGCGCACGCCGCTCGTTGCGGGGGGCGTGCTGCGCACGTTCCTCTACAACGGCTACGCCGCGGCGGTCGAGGGCCGTGCGTCGACCGGTCACGCGAGCGGCGGGCCGCGCTCCGTGCCCGGCCTCGGGACCCACGCGATCGTCGTCGGAGCGGGCCGTGCCGGGACCCGCGCGGACATGGAGCGCGCGCTCGGCCGCGGGCTCTACGTGCAGCGCTTCTCGGGAACCGTCGATCCGGCCTCGGGCGATTTCTCCGGCGTGGCGAAGTCGGCGCGTTGGATCGAGAACGGCGCGATCGTGCGTCCGGTTCGGGAAACGCTGCTCTCGGGCAACGCTTTCGAACTCTTGCAGCGGATCGTCGCGCTCGGGAGTCGCGCGGAACGGTGTTCTGGCTCCTCGCGCGCGCCCTACGCGCTGGTCGACGGCGTGAGTGTCACCGCCGGCTGAGCGTCGCCGTTGACCGCGGCGGGGCGCGTGCGTATCTTTCTCCCCCTCACACCCGTGCCCGGGTGGCGGAATTGGCAGACGCGCCAGGTTCAGGTCCTGGTTCTCTTAACGAGATTGGGGGTTCGACCCCCCCCTCGGGCACCATCTCTCACTCGCTCACAAAGACGGCTCACGTGTGATGCTCGGCCTTCTCGAAATCCTGAACCAGGCGGAGCCGTTCTGGCAGCGCACGTACCTCGGCAACACGTACGAGCGTTGGGGCATCGCGCTCGCGGTGCTCGTCGGATCGTTCCTCGCGCTCGGTGTCATCAAGCGCGTGGTGCATGCGCACCTGCATCGTCTCGCGCAGCGTACCGAGACCGACGTCGACGACCTGCTCGCCGACCTGGTTCAGCGCACGAAGCGCTTCTTCCTGTTCATCATCGCCCTGTGGATCGCCCACCACGCGATCGACTGGCGCGCCGCCCCGGCGTCGGCCGAGGGCGGGATGTCGAAGGTCGAGACCGTCATCCGCGACGTCCTCTTGATCGGCACCTGCCTGCAGGCGGGGTTCTGGGGCCTCGGGCTGGTCGCTTACGGCATCGCCCGCCTGGTGCGCGGCAAGAGCGCCGACGATCCGGCGCGGACGATGGGCGTCACCGTGCTCTCGTTCCTCGGCCACACGATCGTGTGGTCGGTCGTGGTGCTGTCGTGCCTGCAGGCGCTCAATTTCCCGGTCACGTCCCTCATCGCCTCGCTCGGCGTCGGCGGCATCGCGGTCGCGCTCGCGCTGCAAAACGTCCTCGGCGACCTGTTCGCGTCGATCACGATCCTGCTCGACAAGCCGTTCATCGTCGGCGACGGCGTCCAGATCGGCGATTTCGTGGGCAACGTCGAGCGCATCGGCGTCAAGACCACGCGCCTGCGCAGCGTGAACGGCGAGGAAATCGTGATGGGCAACAACGACCTCGTGTCGAGCCGCATCCGCAATTTCAAGCGCTTGAACGAGCGGCGCGTCGTGCTCGCGCTCGGCATCGAGTACGGGACGTCCGTGACCTTGATCGAGCGCATCCCGAAGATCCTCGCCGAGATCGTGAACAGCGTGCCCGAGACGCGCTTCGACCGCGCGCACTTCAAGGGCTTCGGCGACTCGGCGCTGCAGTTCGAGGCCGTGTACTTCTCGCTGCGATCCGAGTACGCCGCGTTGATGGACGTGCAGCAGGCCGTGAACATCGCGATCCTGCGCCGGTTCGAGAGCGAGGGCATCCAGTTCGCGTTCCCGACGCAGACGGTGCGTCACGTCCTGAATCCGGGCGAGCCCGTGCCCGGACTCGATCCGCGAGCGCAGACGCTCGCCGCGCACCAGATGATCAAGCAGGCGCAGAAGCCGAACTGACGACCGGTTCCTACGAACCGTGACCGCCAGGAGCGCGGTACACGAGCACGGCCCGATCGCCCATCTCGCCGGGCAGCTTGTGCTCCATCACCGTGTCGAGCTTGAATCCGAGTCGTTCGGCCTCGCGCTCGCCGGCGCGCACTTCGCGGGACCACGACGGTCCCTTCAACATCACGAGGTCCTTGTGGCTGTGGCGCACCTTGCGCAGCAGGCGCACGTTCTCGCGCACCGACGACACGGCGCGCACGAGCACGACGTCGTAGCTGTTGCGCGCGAGGTGGTCCTCGGCTCGCGCCCACACGGCGGTCGCGTTCTTGACGCCGAGAGCGTCGATCGAGGACTGCATGAAGTTCACGCGCTTCTGCGTCGAGTCGAGCAGCGTCACGCGCGTGTCCTTCGAACCGAGCGCCACCGGCAGGCCGGGAAATCCAGCGCCGGAGCCCAGGTCCAGGACGGTCTTGCCGTACAGCGGCAGGAGCCGGGTGAGGCGCCAGGAATCGAGGTAGTGCTTGGCCGCGACCTCGCGCGGGTCGACGACCGCGGTCAGGTTCACGTGGCGGTTGTGTTCGAGCAGCAGCAGGGCGTGCTCGGCGAATTGATCGAGCACGCTGCCCTGGATCTCCTCGCCGTGAAAGGCCCACTCGAGCGCCGCGCGCAGGTCGGCGAGCGGCGGAACGGGCGTGTCCGGATGCCCGGCGAGATCGTCCGCCTCGGGCGCTTCCGCCCCGGCCGACGAGCTGTGGTGGCGCCGATTCGGCGATCCGACGCTCGATTCGCTGGTCGAGCGCGCGATCGCCGGCAACGTCGACCTCGCCATCGCGCGCGAGCGCGTGCTCGAGGCGCGCGCCCT
>JBGATY010000148.1:0-9376 GCA_044228955.1 Planctomycetota bacterium
ACCACCGGCTGCGCCCCCGACAGCACTCGCACGATATCCGCCGCCTGGTTCGTGAACGTGTGCTCGTAGCCAAGCACGTGCCCATCCGGCCACCAGTTCGCGACATAGGGATGCCCCCCCGAACTCGACGTCGCGAGGATGCGCCGCCAGCCGCTCTCGCGATCGTCGAGCGCGGCGTCGAAGAACCACAGCACGTTCATGTCCTCGAACTCGAAACGCAGTGCACCCTTGTCTCCGCTGATCTCGATCGCGTTGTGGTTGTGCCGGCCGGTGGCGACGCGCGTGGCCTCGAAGCTCGCCACGGCTCCGGAATCAAGGCTCGCCAGGAACAGCACGGCGTCGTCGACGTCGCACTTCGCCTTCTTCTTCTGACCCGCGAGAACGCGCTCTGCGACGAACGTGCGCGCGACCGCGCCGTGGATCTCGACGACCTCGAGGCCCGTGACGAAGCGCGCCATGTCCACGATGTGCGCATTCAGATCGCCGTGGGCGCCCGATCCGGCCGTCCGTTTCGAGAAGCGCCACGACATCGGCGTCTTGGGACCGCCCCAGCTCTGGAGGTACGTCGCGCGAACGTGACGGATGCGCCCCAGGCGCCCCTCGCGCACGAGCTCTCGAGCGAGCGCGACGGCGGGCACGCGGCGGTAGTTGAACCACGCGCAGGTCCGCCCCCGCGCCTTCCTCGCCGCGTCGCGCATCGTGCGCGCGCCCGCGAGCGTGCCGGACAGCGGCTTCTCGCACGCGACGTGCTTGCCCGCTTCGAGCATCGCGATGGAAATCTCGGCGTGGGAATCGTTCGGCGTCAGCACGTCGACCAGATCGATGCGCTCGTCGCCGGCTATGCCGCGCCAATCGACGGTGGTGCGCGGGATCCCCCATTGCGTTGCGAAGGCCGCGAGACCGACTTCGTCGCGCGCGGCCGCGAGATCGACTTCGACCCGCCGCCCGAGGTCGAAGAACCGCCCGACCTGGCCCCACGCGTTGGCGTGGGCGCGGCCCATGAATTTCGTGCCCACGAGGGCCACGCGGATCGTCGAGGGGGCGCGTTTCGAAGCCATGGTGAAGGGCATTGAAACGCGCGCGCGCGCGCGGGACAACCTCCGAGTCAGTGCTCTGGAGGCAACTGGACGTAGCGACCGCCGCGGTACGTCTCGTACGCGTACTGGAACACGGCCGTCGCGTCGCGTTGCAGATCCCTCATCCGGGCATCGACGTCCGCCTCGGCGACGAGCGCGAGACCAAGACCGCTGGCACCCTCGCGCCGATAGAAAGTCACCGACTTCTTGAGCCCGAGCACGACGAGCAGGTCGTCGGTCAGGAGACCCACGTCGCGATTGTGCTGCACGAAGGCCCGCCCCGCTCCGGCATCGTCTCGCGAGAGGTCGCGACCGAGGAAGGGCGTCGCGCTGTCGAGACCGGCGAGCGCGAGCAACGTCGGCGCGAGATCGATCTGCGAGCACAGTCGTGTCGAACGCTTGCCCTTCCACGCCGCGTCCGGCGTCAGGAACAGCGCGGGGATGCGGTAGCGCTCGACCGGGATCAGTTCGCGGCCGTAGACACGCGCGCCGTGGTCGCCGACGACGAGCACGAGGGTGTGCTCCAACAGTCCGCGTTCGCGCGCCGCCGTCAGCCACCGTCCAAGTGCCCAGTCCGAGTACGACACGGCGCCCTGGCGCGACGGCGGCCTGTCCGCGATCGCCGTGCGTCCGCTGGGCACGAAATAAGGCTTGTGGTTGCTGACCGACATCACCGTGCCGAAGAAGCGCTGCTTCGCCTCGCGCGCCTTGATCTGGTGCTGGAGCAGGGCGTCGAAGATGTGCTCGTCGGCGACGCCCCACGCGGTCGTGAAGCACCCGGGCGGATAGTCGCGCTGCTCCACGAACTCACGCCAGCCGTTCTTCGACATGAACGGCTCCATTCCGTCGAAGCTGCCCGCGCCTCCGTAGAAGAAGGCGGTCTCGTAGCCGTTCGCGGCGAAGACACGCGCCAGGGTCGCGGCGTCGGCCGGCGGAGTGCGCTTCGTGATCGAATCGCCGGGCAGCGGCACGAAGGAACACAGCACGCCCTCGAGTCCACGTACGGTGCGGTTCCCGTTCGCGATCAGGTTCGTGAGCAGGAACCCCGACTGCGACCAGCGGTCGAACTCGGGCGTGAGGTTCGCGGGCTCGGCGCCCAGGCAGCCGATGAAATCGGAGCCGAGGCTCTCCTCCATCACGACCACGACGTCGAGCGGTTCCGCTCCGCTCGGGCGCGCGCTCTTGACGTTACGTACCAGCGCCTCGCCTGACGCGGCGGGCACCGACAGCTCGAGCACCTTCGCGGCCCTCGACCGCGCCTCGTCCGAGGGAAGGGTGACGTAGTACTGCGAGTAGTCGAGTTCCGCGGTGCGGAAAGCGCGCACGAGTTGCAGCAGTCCGTTCTGCGCGATCTCGCTCGTGATGCGATTCTCCGCCAGCGTCGCGGGCACGAGCGCGGCCAGGAACCCCGTCACGGCGAGGCCCGCGCACGCGACTCCGCCGCGCTTGGACGCCGTGTTCCAGGGCACGCGCGGGAGCGAATCGCGGGCTCCGGCCCGGCTCACGACCCAAGCGCAGGCTCCGCCGACGGCGAGAGCGATCAGAGCGAAGAGCACGACGGGGTAGCTCTCCCAGAGGTTCGTCGCAACCTCGTTCGGATACAGCACGTAGTCGAGCGCGATGTGGTTGTAGCGCGAGTTGAACTCCTCGAAGAAGAAGTACTCGACCGCCGTGCCGAACGCCGCCGCCGCGAAGAAAAGGACCAGCGTGACCGTGCGCAGCCTCGGCCGCGAGAGCAGCCATCCGGCGAGCAGGGACGCGCCGAAGAACAGCGACAACGCAAGCGAGACGAGGCCTCCGATCCAACCCGAGTGCTGGCTGGCCCACGTGTACAGCAGCGCCTGTGCCAGCGCGAATACACCGAACAGAACGAGGCCTCCGCGCCCCGCAAGCCGCCCCGCGAGCAGCGTCAATCCGACGATCGCCGGCGCGAGCAGCAAGGTGTACGCGAGCGTGTCGAGCGCAAGGCCGACGACGAGCACGTACGCGAGCGTCGAGAGCTCGAACGGATCCTCACGGAACGCGACGTAGAGGAGGATGCGCAGCGCCGTGCCGAGGAAGAGGAGCCGGTTCGGCTGGGGCATGCGCGGTGGGGTCTAGTGGATGCCTGCCGCTCGCCTTCATGACAGCCTCGTCATCCTGGGCGCGGGGCTCGGCCCCTGCTCGATCACCTCGAGCGGACGCTCAGATCGCGGTCGATCACGGGCATTCCGCCCAGGATGTCGACGCGCTGCTCCCCCCCTTCGATTTCGATCGGCCAGGCGCCGAGCAGCCAGCGGCCCGGCTCCAGCCCATCGATCGCGAAGCTCCCGTCCGAGCGGATCGCGACGCTGCGGAATGCGGCCGGGTATTCGTGGCCCTCGAGGTGCACGTTGACGACCGCCGCGCGATTCGGATCGGCGAGCAGTTCTGGATCCACGCCGAGAATTCGTCCGCGCAGCCGAGCGCCGGGCACGACGAGGTCGCGCTCGAGATCACGGTCGTCCAGTTCGATCTCACCCAGCGCGTGCCCGGCTTCGGGCGCCCCGGTCACGTGCACGAACACGTTCCAGGTGCCGGGCGTGATGGGCAGCGCGAAGCGTCCATCGCTCGCGATGGGCGTGGATTTCTCGTCCCCGACGTCCGCCTGCACCAGCCGCAGCCGCCCGACGCCCTCGAACGGCTGGCCGAACGAATTCGTGACCGTCCCCCGCCAGGTCGCGCTCAGCGGCTCTCCGCCGAACTGCACCGTCTTCGTCTCGCCGCTCGCGAGCGTCACACCCTGGCGCTCCACCGTGCTGAAGCCGTCGAAACGGCCGTCCCGCTCGATCACCACGTCGTACTCGCCGGCACGGAGCTCCGTGATCTCGACCTGGCCGTGAGCGTCCGTGAGCGCGTAGGCCGAGACGACGAGTTTGGAGATCGGATCGGGTTGCCGCGGAGACACCGAGACGAGGACGGCAGGCGCCGGGCGCCCCTTTGCATCGAACACGCGACCGAGGACGCGCGCCGATCCGAGCCTCACCTCGTAGGTCTGCCCGGTGAAGAGCAGATTCGCCACGTATCGCGTCGGCCGGCCTCGACCGGGAACGACGTCGAAGGCGAGTCGATGGCGGCCGGGCGCGAGGTCGGTGAAAGACGCCACTCCGTCGCTCTTGCTCTCGAGGAAGATCGCGCCCTTTGGAACGGCTCCCTCGGCTCCCGGCGTGGTTTTGGGTTCGCGCCCCGAAGCAGGCTCGCTCGTGAGCCAGGCCCCCACGCCGGGGAATGGAAAGCCCTCGCGGGTGAACAGGACGTCCAGGCGCGCGGACTGCGGCGCGAGCGGAGCGGCGTCGGGCGAGTTCGTCGCGAAGGGAGTTGCGCCGTTCGAGGCGGGCGTGCGCTCGGACGCGAGGGCGGGAGACTCGAGTGCCGGGGAGTGCGCGGCATCGAAGTGCCCGACTCGCACGGGCCGATCCGGGCACAGCTCGAAGCGCTCCGGCTGCGCGCACATGCTCCAGGCGGCGAGGAGCACGACGACGACCAGGGCGATGAGGTAGCGCGGGCGCAGGGGAGGATCCTCTTCTACCGGCGCTGGCTCGCTGGCCGGGTGCGCGTCAGTCGGCCGGGAGGACCGAATTCCTCCACCGAACTCCCCTTTTCTCGTGTCGGGTCCCGATCCCTGCCGCTCGACCGCCGCGCCAAAGCCTGCGCAGTACGCCGGATCGTGACGGCGCTTGATTGCGAATCACTTCTTGGCGTTCACGCCCGATTTCGGAGGCAGCTCGACCCCGTAGAGCCTCCGGCGCGGCAAGCGCGCGAGCAGCGCCTCTCCGAGGCGCCTCGGCAGGACGCGCAAGGCGATGCGCAGGACGCGCGCCTGGAGGAGCTTCTTCGTCGGCGCGAGCCTTCCGGCGCGCTTTGCCCAGGCACTCGAGCCGAACAGGTCGCCACGCCGCGCGGCGCGCCAGGACAGGTCCGCGTACAGGCGGTCGCGCTCGCGCTCCACGACGATTCGCTGCGCGGGCTCGAGCGCGCCGACGCGATCTTCCAGCGTGTCCAGGAGACGCAGCCATTCGACGAGCATCGGCTCCAGTTCGTGGCTCAAGTTGCGTTCGTGGATGCGGTAGCGAGCCAGGGGCTCGGGGTGAAACCCGACGCGCGTGCGCTTCGCGATGCGCAAGCACAGCTCGTAGTCCTCGAGGTAGCGCAGCGACACGTCGCAGCCGCCGACCGCGCGGAAGATGCTCGTGCGCATCAGCGTCGTCTCGACCGGCATGAAGTTCCCGTGCAGGAGCGGCTCGAAGACCTGTCCTTCGGCGTAGTGCAGGAACGTGCCGCGCCGGCCGCGCTTCTCTCCAGCCGTGTCGATCACCCACGCGTCCGCGTACACCACGTCGCGGTCGGGGTGCTCGGTGAGCATCGGCACCAGGGTCGTGAGCAGGTGCTTTTCCCACACGTCGTCGTGGTCGAGGAACGCGATCAGCTCGCCGCGGGCTTCCTCCGCGGCGCGATTGCGCGCGGCCGCCACGCCCAGGTTCTTCTGTCGCACGACCTTGATCCTCGAACCGTAGCTCTCGAGGATCGGTATCGTGCCGTCGCGCGATCCGTCGTCGCACACGATCACCTCGAGCGGCGCGTAGTCCTGCGCCAGCACGCTGTCGAGCGTCTCGCGCACGAAGGCTTCCCCGTCGTAGGTGGGAACCACGACACTGACGAGCGGGGCGTGCTTCATTCCATGCCGCTCTTGATGCGCGCGAACTCGCTCGCGAGTGCTCGACGGTCGAGCAGGCCGCGGGCGCCTATCCAGGCGACGAGCGCGAGCAGCGGAACGACGGCGAGCAATGGCACGGCGGCACCCTCGAGGATGGACTCCAGGTACCAAGCCATGGGCGCGAAGACCAGAGCCCACAGCGTGAACGCCGCTCCGGCCGCGCTGAGCGCGCTCGTCGCGGAGGTCGAGGAGAGGTCCAGGCGCTTCCAGGCCGCGGTCATCGAAGCGAGAGCGGCGATCACGCGCGCCGCGAGTACCGCCGCCGCCACCGCGCCCACGCCATGCGGCAGGGAAACGACGAGCGCGACGGCCAGCAAGGCGATGCGGAACAGCCCGAGCCGGAACACCGTGCTCCCGGCGGCGGACGCCTTGAGCGCCGTGATCGCCGCCACGTCGAAGCAGCGCGCGCCGGCCGCCATCGCGAGGCACGAAAGCAACGGCGCGGCCTTGCCCCATGTCGACGGGAAGAACGTGTGCACGATCGGGTCCGCCATGAGCGCGAGCAGGACGTGCAGCGGCAACACGAACATGAGCGTGATGCGCAGCGCCTGAACGTAGGCGGTCGTCAGGCTGCCGATGCGGTGTTGCAGGGCGAACGTGGGGAAGAGCAGTCGCTCGGACACGCTCGCGGCGTAGTTCACCATCACCTGACTCTGGGTCTGAGCCAGCTCGTAGAGCCCGAGCGCCGCTCGGCCGAGTCCGAAGCCGACCGACGCGCTGTCGAGCCGTTCGCCGATGTAGCCGAGCAATGCGGCGCCCGTGAAGTGGGCGCCGTTCCGGCGCACGCTGTCGAGCGATTCCGCGCCGCCGACGTGTTTCGGGATCAAGGGCCGGGCGAAGATCGACGCGGCGACGAGCGACGCCAGTGCGTTCGCGTGCCAGGCGTAGACGAGCGACCATTCGCCGGCATCCAGGGCGGCCGTCCCGATGCTGACGGCCGTCAGCGTGGTGATCATGATCAGGTCGACGGCGAAAATGCGCGCGAAACAGCGGTCGCGCACCAGGATCGCGGTCGGGAGGGTGCCCAGGTTGGCGACGATCGTCATCGGCGCGAGAGCGATGAGCAGCTTGCCGAGTCCAGCCTGCTCGCTCGACCACTGCATCGCCGTTCCGACGGCGGCGACGAGACACGCGAGCAGGATTCCAATCAAGGTCTGCAGGCGCCGCGCCCGCGCGTAGAGCGAAGCGTCGATGTGCGGCGCGCTGATCAGGGCCTCGTCGAGACCGAATACCGCGACGTGCTGCACGCCGAACATGATCACGCCCGCGAGGGTCGCCTCGCCGAACTGCGCCGTGGTCACGAGCCAGGGCAGCGCCAGTTTCGAGGCGAAACGAATCGCCTGCACGGTCGGGTTCGCGAGTAGCGCGAACGTGACGCCGCGAGCGGTGTACAGTCCTTGTGGCGGGGAAGTCGCCGGGCTGGACGCTTGCTCTACTTTCCCGCTCTCCTCTTCGGGCAGCATGCCTTGAAGGCGGATATTCGACGCGATTCCTCGCGCGGCTCCAAGCGCGGAGCGCGAATCAGGCGCGATTCTCCCCCAAGGAGAGCGCCTCGGCCGAGCGCGCGCGCTCCGCCGCCGTGCGGTAGACGGCCCACTCGACCGTCTCGAAACCGAGATCCGCGAGCTCGCGCTCGGCCGTTCCGGCGATCCCGCGCGCGAACTCGACTTCGTCGGCGCCGACCTCGACGCGCGCCCGGTGGCCGTGATCGCGCACGCGCAATTGCGAGAGGCCGAGGGCGCGCAGAGCCTCCTCGGAACGTTCGATGCGCAGGAGGCGCTCGCGCGAAACCGCCGTGCCGACCGGCAAGCGCGACGCGAGACAGGCGGACGAGGGCTTCTCGGCGACGACGAGGCCGTGCTCGCGCGCGTAGCGCCGCACGTCCGCCTTCGACAGCCCGGCCGCGGACAAGGGCGCCACCACGCCGAACTCGCGCGCGGCGATGGCTCCAGGTCGCACGTCCGCGAGGTCGTCCACGATCTCCCCGAAGGCGAGGGCGCGATAGCCGCTCTCGCGCGCCCAGGGTTCCATGGCGGCGAACAGGGCCGACTTGCAGAAGTAGCAGCGGTCGCCAGCGTTCGCGCGGTAGCGCTCGTCCTCCAGTTCACGCGTTTCGAGCACGACGAGCGCGGCCCCCATCGCGGCCGCCACGCTGCGCGCCTCCGCCAGTTCGCGGCGCGGCAACGAGGGCGAATCCGCGATCACGCCTACGGCACCCGGTCCGAGGACGCGTCGGGCCGCGTGCAGGAGCACGGAGGAATCGACGCCGCCCGAAAACGCGACGGCGACGCGCTCGAGCTCGGCGAGATGCCGATCGAGCGCGGCGATGCGTTCGCGGTAGCCGTCCGTCACAGGTACAGCCTGATCTTCTTCACGTAGCCCTCCGCGCTCTCGATGATCCGCGCCGCCTCGGCGTCCGTCAGCGGGCGGATGATCTTCGCCGGCACGCCCGCGACGAGCGAGCGCGGCGGCACGACGAAACCCTCCTTCACGACGGCGCCGGCGGCGACGAGCGACTCGTCGCCGATCACGGAGCCGCCGAGCAGGATCGCGCCCATCCCGATCAAGCAGCGATCGCCGATCCGCGCGCCGTGCAGCACGCAGCGGTGACCGATCGTGCACTCGGAGCCGATCACGTTCGGCGTGCCCGTGTCGGCGTGGATCATCGTCAGGTCCTGCACGTTCGTGCGCGCGCCGATCGTGAGCGGCGCGTCGTCGCCGCGCAGGACGCAGCCGAACCAGATGCCCACGTCGGCGCCCAGCACGAGCTCGCCGGTCAGGACGGCGTTCGTCGCCGCGTACGCGCCGCCCTCGAGCGCGCGGAAGAGGCCCTTCGACGGGTAGCGGGTCACGGGCCGGCTCCCGTCTTGGCGATCTCGGGGTACGCGTACAGGACCGCGAACTGCAGCCCGTTGTTCAGTGCGTGGAGGAACCACACGGCGTACAGGCTGCGCGTGCGCAACATGACCGCGCCCAGGACGCAGCTCAACGCGAAGATGGGCAGGAACGCGTCGACGCCGTGCAGCGCGCCGAACAGGAGCGACGTGAGGCCGACCCCCATGACCTCGCGGAAGTTCTGCACGAGCAGCGGCTGCAGGAAGCTGCGGAACACGACCTCCTCGAAGAGCGGCTGCACCACGATGCCCAGGACGAGGGGCAGCGCGCGCTCGTCGGCCGGCAGAGCGGCGAAGCGCGCGGCGACCTCCTGCGGCTCGGCGACGTGGCCGCACACGCCGAGCAGCCACGTCCACACGTGCATGACGCCAGCGATGCCCGGGAAGGCCGCGACGTAGGTCAGGACCGCGGCCAACAACGCGCGGCCAGCACCGTGCGCGCGCAAGCCGAGCACACGCACGCCATCGGGATCGAGGCGCACGGCCCAGGCGCAGATGGCGACGACCACGACGCCGAACGCTCCGCCGCTCAAGGCGAGGTCGACGCCCAGGCTGCGCTCGCCGAGCGGGAGCAGCGACAGCGCGTAGCTGGCGGCCACCATCAGGATCAGCGCCAGCACGACGTGGCTGAAGCCCCAGCGCGCGAACACGATGTTGCGGCCCGGCACCAGCCG
>JBGATY010000149.1:0-9365 GCA_044228955.1 Planctomycetota bacterium
TTCGTCGTGCGGAAGTCGGTGTGGACGTCGTGGGCTCCGCTCAGGTTGTGCGCGGAGACGGGCGCGTCGAGCGGGGTCGCAAAAAGCGAGTAGTTGCCCGGTGGCAGGCCGCGCAACGCGAAGTAGCCGAGGTTCGAGCTCAGGGTCGAGCCGAAGGGTCGGCCGAAGCTGTCCCGGGCGACGATGTGCGCGCCTTCCACGTAGTCGTCGTTCGCGTACCGCACGACGCCCGTGAGCGTCCCGAATGGCGCGCTCGGATACGCGGCGCGCAGGCCGCACACCTCGTCCTGCGACAGGCTGCGGTGCAGGATGATCGTCGTGTCGACGTACGGGTACATCGTCGCGCCCGCCCAGCCGGAGTGGTCGAGCCCGAGCAGGTGACCCAGCTCGTGCGTGGCCACGTCCTGGACGTCGAACGCTCCTTGGGCTCCGTCGGTCGTGAACGAGAAGTCGCGCCCGTTGAACAGCACGTCGGCGTCGCTGATGACCCCGCTCGCCGTGAACCAAACCGGCGTGATCGCGACGATCCCCGTCCCGGACGGGAAGTAGCCTGACGAGCCCGTTTCGTCGAACCAGACGAGGTGCAGGTCGTCGCTGGGCCAGTCGGTGCGTGCACGCTGAGCCGGATTCGTGTTCTCCACGAGCCGCGCCGCCGATCCGGGGGCTTCGTTCCAGGCCCGGATCGCGTTCCGAAGCGCGACGTTGTGACTGCCGTCGACGACGTCGTCGGATCCCGTTCGATTGACGACGATCGAGATGCTCGCCGGCTGCCCCCAGCGCAACTCGTAGCCGGACGAAGTGATGAGACGCACGTGCGCCGCGACAGCCGTCGAGAGCCCGACGACGGACGCCGCCGCGCGGATGGCGCGCGCGACCCTCACTTTCCGACTGCCTTCGGTCTGGCCGCGCACGCGGCTTCGATGCGCGCGATGGTCGGGGCGTAGGGCAGGACGCCTGTGCGCGGACCGGCGTCGACCGGACGACCGGAGGCGTCCACGAAGTCCAGATCGGCCAGGTCGGTGACGATGCGCTTCGTTCCCGCGGCAGGCGTCTCGATGCGCATGCGACCCTGGGCGAGCCCGATCGGAAGGCGTTCTCCACGCTGATTCTCCCCGGAGAGGAACAGCAACGCGTTCTCGCCGATCGCGAGCGTGGGCATGCCCGGCAAGATCAGTCCGCGTCCGTCCGGCAGCGTTCCACCGGGGATGCGCACGGTGCGCTGCGCGGCGGGCGGCCCGGCAAACGTGCGCTCGATGGCCAGCGCGTAATCGGTCGCGATGCGTCCGGCGGCGTCCCGTGTGACGCTCTTCGAGGTCACGCGCGCTTCGCAGGCCAGGTCGCAGCGCGTCGAAAGTTCCTCGACCGAAAACTTCACGACCGTGCTCGCCTCGACATGTTCGTCTCGGAGTGCGCTCGCGCCTATGCACGCGACGGCGAGAGCGGCGGCCAGCGCTCGGTGGGGACCAGTCATGAAAAGCGTTCCGTTCGGGGACGATGTTCGACGCGGGGAGCGCTGAACGGGGATTGCGATCATCGATCCGCGCGCGAGCGGTTCTTGAGACGCGATGCGTCGACGTGCGCTGGAAATCGCTGTCTGGTCAAGATTCGCCCTCTCGATCCACGAAGAGGATTCGGTATGTCACAGAACTCCTTCGTCCTCCCCGAGTCGTTCACGATCCCCACGATGCCCGCGGTGGCGAACAAGGTCTCGACGATGCTGCAGGATCAGAACGTCGGCCTGCGCGACATCGCGGCAGTCGTCGCCCAGGACGCGCCGCTGTCCGCAAAGGTGCTCAAGATCGCGAACAGCTCCTTCTACGGACTGCAGGAGCGCTGCATGTCCACGCAGCAGGCCGCCGCGATCCTCGGCGTGAAGGTCTTGCGCAACGTGGTGCTCCAGGCGGCTGTCATGAAGCAGTTCGAACACCTGAAGAGCTCGGGGGTCGACATGAACGACGTCTGGCGGCATGCGGTGGTGACCGCTCAGGCGTGCTCGTTCCTGGTTCCGCGGGCGAAGAAGAAGCTCCTGATCTCGGCCGACGAGGCGTACACGTGCGGACTCCTGCACGACCTCGGCAAGGTCGTGATGCTCGACAACCTGCGGGACTTCTACGCCAAGTTCTGGGTGCGGGCTCAGGCCGAGAACATCCCGGCCTTCGTGGTGGAGCAGCAGACCCTGGGCTTCACGCACGCCGACGTCGGGGCCCGCGTCGCCGCGAAGTGGGGCCTGCCGCAGACCATCGCTCACGCCATCGGACAGCACCACGCTCCCGATGCGGAGGTCGCGCGCGACCCTGTCGTCGCCCTGATCTCGCGGGCGAACCTCCTCGTGGAGCGCGTCGCGGCGAACAACCCGAACGGCGCGGTCGGTCTATTCGCCAGTCCCGTGACGGCGCTGGTCGGGATCCCCCCCGAAGCCGAAGCCGCGGCCATCGAATTCGTGGCCAATGCACTGAAGACCGTCGAAATCTGACGGGAAAATCGCGCGCTGGCGGCGAAACTGGCCGCTCCTCGTTCGCCCGCGGCGAGGACGTGGGATAGCCTTTTTTCGAGTTCGCCTCCCCCCGGCCGACCCGTCCCACCCCCTGCCCCGATGAACCCCGAAGATCTCGTCCGCGCGCTCTGCAATCGCCACGGCCTGCCGGAATCGGCCGGAGCGCCCTACCTCGACCTCGTCACGAAGGCGTTGAGCGCGTCGAACGAGGTGCGTGACCGGATCCTGAAACTGGTCGACGCCGGGCTGTCGGAGCGCGCCCGGTCCCAGCGCGTGGGAACGCAGGCTCTGACCGAAGCGGAGCGCGAGGTCCTGATCGCGGTGGCGCGCGTGCTGCACACCTGGACGCCAACGGGCTCGATGCTGGACCTCGGCTCGACGCTCGGTCAGTTGGGCCAGGAGCCGGAGGCGGCGTAGCAGGAGGGCCGGCCGCCGCGCGCCACTCGGGCGGGAATCAGCCCGTTCGATCCACTCACTGGAGTTCGGCAGGTCGGATCCGAACAGGCGCTCAGAGCGCGGTCGCCGAGATCTTCCGTCAGGCACCTGCGGGCGAGCCGCGCCCCCCCCCCAAACTTGCTCGTCGAGTCTGGGGGCGATGCCCACGAGTCCTCGAGGCCCCTCCTCGCCAACCAGACCAGGACAGCGGCCTCCTCCAGGTTCCGTGGCGAGGGCAGAAGGATGTCTCCCCGTGACGAACGCGACGAGCGACCGCCCGAGCCCTCTGTGCCGGGAACGTGGGAACGGCTGGGGCAAGAGTCGTGGAACGAAGCCGAGATCTGCGCTCAGTCAGCGGTCGGAACCCTTGCGAGCCCGCACGGTGTAGGAAAACGCGGTCTCTCCGCTCTTCACTCCGTCCTTCTCGTCCGCCGCCAAGTAGCAGCGCACGTAGTCGACGCGCACGCTTTCGGGGGCGACCGTCACGCGCAGGAACCCCGAGTTCGGGAGGATGTCGCCAGACTTGTACGCTTCGTGATTGAAGGCCGCATAGGTCGGATCCGCGGGGTTGGGCGTCTCCTGGTAGACGACACCGTCTTTCTCCTGGTGAGCGAACAGGTGATCGTGCCCCTGGAAGAAGATCGTGACGCCGGTCTGTTCCATGAGCGCGTGTATGGGCTGGTCCCAGCCGGGTCGCATCTCGGCGAACCGCTCGTCCCCGCGGCTGTCCTTCCCGCCCCACTCGAACAGGTCCGCGACCTCGACTCCACCGCGCCCCGTGCCGAGCACGTGGTGGGCGAAGACGAACTTGTGTCGCGCCTTGCTCTCCTTCAGCGTCTTCGAGAACCAGCGGTATTGCGCGTCCCCTAGCGTGATCCCCCACATGTCCCGGCGACCGGCTGCCTTCCCCTTCGGCCCCGCACGGCCTCCCCCACCGGCGTCCGCATCGACCTGAACCTTCGAGTGCCAGTACGGATCGATGACGACGAACAGCGCGTCCCCCCACTCGAAGGCGTAGTAGTCGGAGAGTAGTCCGACGTGCTGCACGGACTCGGCGTCGCCCGAGTAGAAGGCGTTGGGCGTGGGCAGCGGATAGAAGCGCGTGCGAGCCTTGCCGGCGTAGACAGGCGCGCAGTCCGGCGTCCCGTCCAGCAGGTAGCCCGCGGCCTCCTCGTGGTTGCCGTTGACGAGGAAGAGCGACGTCGTGGCGCCGATCAGTCCGAGGAATTCGCGCTGGTGCGCGTACACCTGATCGACGTTCGGCTGGCTCAGGGCCTTGCGGCCGATCAGACTCTCGATGCTGAAGTCGTCGCCCAGCGTGAAGTAGAGATCGAGTCCGCCCGCGGCGGCGCAGGAGAGCGTGCGCGCGTAGAGTTCGGCGTCGTACATCTTGCCCGGGCGTTCGGGATGGGAGTCGCCCTGGACGCCGAAGGAGAACGTGCTGCCCGGCGGACGCTTCGTCTGGAAGTCCGCTTCGTCGCCGCAGACGAACTCGCCTGACCCGACGGGGCGGGTGCACAGGCGGTACATGTAGCGCGTGTCGGCGTTCAGACCCTCGATCTCGATCTCGGTCGGAACGCCGGCGCGGCACGTGACCGCGCTGGTCTTCGAACCGTACGTCCCTGACTGGGTGCCGTATTCGATGCGTGCCTCGAGGTCGGCTGCCGACAGCACGCTCGCCGTGATCGAGTTCGTGCTCGGACGTCCGAACACGATCGAGCGCTCCGCGCACGGCCCGGGTTCATCGCCCTTGCGGAGTTCGCCGCGCGGAGCACGCTCGCCGTCGGCGCGACGTCTTTGTTTCGGCCCGCTCGGCTTCTCGGGCTGTTCGGACGGGGGCGGCGCGGGCGGCGTCTCACTTCCGGTGGCCGGCGACTCGCTCGTCGATACACGCGGCTTCAGCCCGTAGCTCGTGACGGCCTTTCGCTCCGTCGGATCATCGGTGAGCGACTGCACGTAGCTCACGAACACCTGAGTGGGATCCACGGTCAGGCGCATGTACCCAGGACTCGAGAGGAACTGTCCCGGGGCATAGCCGTAGTCGGCTGCCATCCTCTCCGAGTCATTGCCGGGATGACTCGGCTGCGGAACGCACTGATAGACGATGCCGTCGAGTTCCTGCTTCGCGAAGAAATGGTCGTGCCCGTGGAAGACGGCATTGACGCCCGTCTCGAGGAGCAGTTCGTGGATCGGAGCTTCGAAGCCCGGACGGTGCTTCGCGAACGTCGAGGTGCCGTCGAGCTCGCGTCCGCCCCACTCGTAGGGCCGTGCCGCTTCCGAGCCGCCGCGAGCATTGCGATCGGTGCCGCCGACGAGGTGGTGAGTGAACACGAACTTGAAACGCGACTTGCTCGCGGAGAGCGACTTCGAGAGCCACGCGTATTGCTCGGCTCCGAGCGTCCAACGCCAACCGCTGTCCGCATCGCCGCCGTTCATACGGGTGGCGATGAACGGATCGAGCACGACGAACAGGGCGTCGCCCCACTCCCAGGCGTAGTAGTCGCGCAGCGGGCCGTTGAACTCGTCGCTGCGCGAATTTCCCGTGTAGAAGTCGTCCGGCTTGGGATTCGGGAAGTAGCGCGTGCGCATCGCGTTCGACCAATGCGGCATGTCGTCGGCGGACCCCGGTTCGCGCCAGCGCGTCTCGCCGTCGTGGTTCCCGAGCACCAAGAAGAGCGGAGCGGAGCGCGCGAGGATCCCCATGTAGTAGCGCTGCGCGACGTATTGCGTGGCTGCGTCGTGGAAGTCGCCGCGGAACTTGTCCGTCATGAAGGTGTCGCCCAGATCGATCACGAAATCAGGCCTGTCGAGCGCCTGGCCCGCGAGCGTGCGGCGGTACACGATCGGATCCGTCGGCTCGTCGAGATGCGAATCCGCCTGGATCGTGAACGTGAATGCGCTGCCACGAGCACGCTGGGTCGAAAACGTGTTCGACTCCGCTTGCGCGAACTCCGATTCGCCGATCCTGCGCAGCAAGACGTCGTAACCGTAGCTCGTGTTCGGCGCGAGTCCGTCGAGCGTGAACTCGACCGGGGACAGCGCCTCCAGCTTCGCGACCGCGGTCCGTTTCGCCGACTTCTCGCCGCGCAGACCGTACTGGATGCAGACTTCGCGGGCCTCCGCGGTCATGACGCTGATGGTGATGGAATCGCGAGTCGGTCTGCCGAGGATCACGTCGAACGGGTGCGGAGGCACTTCGGTGTGCAACGAGCCCTCCTCGCCGCGCTCGGGTCTTGTGCGGCTCCCCCCCCTGGTACCGCCCTTGCCGCCACCGCCGGGCCGTTTCTCCGGACCCTGAGGCTCCTTGGACGCCGAGGCCGAAGCGAGTTCGTCGCCGCTGATCTTCGAGTCGCCGTTGCGGTCGGACTTCCCGAACATCTGGCGCGATGCCGTGTCGAGTTCCGGCCAAGTCACGCAGCCGTCGCCGTCGCCGTCGAGTTCCTTCCAGTGCAGATCGACGAAGCCGCCCATGGCCGTACGCACGCCGCCGGCGCTGCGTTCCGACCCGGTGAGCCTCCCGTCGCCGTCGCGGTCGTAGCCCGTGAAGGACTGCCTGGCGGCGTTGGTCATCTCCTCGAGAGTCAGCGCTCCGTCGTGGTTCGTGTCGATCTCGCTCATGTGCTCGACGAGCCACGGATGCCGGTTCGGATCGTTCGGATCAGGGCCCTTGCGCGGGCCTTCCGGCCGTTCCTCGGGCGGGCGCGGTCCGTCCCCCTCCGCGCCGCCAGCGCCGTGCGGTCGATACACCCGCTCGCGCTTCGTCCCGTCGGGGTCGGTGAGCACGAAGCGGTACGAGCCGTCGCCAACGATCGTATAGCGCACGCTGCCATTCCTGCCCGACAATGCGTAGGTCAGCTCGAACGTCTTGCCGTCCTTCTCCGCCGTGAAGTCCGTTATCTTTGCGCCGGGCAGAGGCTCCGTTGCCTCGCGCACCGAACGCGCGCGCGGCTGCGGATCTACCTGGCCATCCCTCTCGACGACGCGGCCGTGGAAGCCGCCGTTCAAGTAGGGGTAGGCCTTGGTCGCGTGATAGTGGTAGCCGAGTCCGGACCGCTCGTGGCCATTGAAGGCATCGAGCCCATTGACGGGCGAGCCATCGGGTTCCGTGTATCCGTAGATCGCATAGCCGTCGAGCGCGAACGCGATCGGCTGCGCGGCGTCGCCACCGGACAGGAACACGGGTGCGACGTGGTAGTGGTAGTCGTCAGATCGCCCGCAGTGCCCGCCGAACGTGTCGAGCTCTCCGGCGAGGAATGTGTCGGTCTTGCCATCGTTCTTGATCGGGTTGAAGATCGGCACACCGTTGATTGCGACGGCGATCGCGCCGCGAAAGAAGGCCGTCTTCGCGGACATCGGCTTCTCCGCGGGCAAGGGCGCGAGCGGCACGCGCCAAGCGTTGTCGCCGTTGTATGGCTGTGGCAGCGGGACCTGCTGTTGCCAGGCCGTGATCCCTACCATCATCTGGTGATCGGGAAGGCCGTCGGACTCGACGTACAGGTACTCACCGTCGACGCGGGTCTTCACTCGTGAAGCGAAGCGATCGAAGGGCTTCTGGATTCCCGGCCGCAAGGTGCCCTTCTCCGCAGCCGAGAGGCACAAGACCAGGGTGACGGGAACCGTGAGGACGAGGAACGCGTGGAGATTCGAACGATCCATGCGGCGAAAGCAGGGTGCGTGAGATCCACACGCAACGTGTCTTGGGGGGGAGCTGCGGGGGACTGTGAACTTCAGACTGGAACACGGGAGCCAGGTCGAGGTTCCGGTGACCGTGACCGTGCCCGCGCGTCCCTACTTCGGCTTCTTCTCCGCGAGCTTGATCTCGACCGGAGCGCACGAGCCGTCTTCCTTGACCACGACCTCCGCCTCGGAGCGGCCGAGCGTCTCGTGCCAGACCTTGAGCTTGTACGTGCCGGGCTTCAGACCCTCGAGCGAGAACGAGCCGTCCGCCTTGGAGAGTGCGGCGTGCGGCGTGTCCACGACGAGCAGGACGCTGCTCATCCACGGGTGGTAGTCGCAGCCGATCGTGATCTTGTCGGCGTTCTCGAACACGTATTCCTTCTGTGCTCCGGCAGCGACGGCGTCGTTCGAGCTGTCGTTCTTCTGCGAGTAGACGTGCACGTCGTGGGTGATCGTGTCGCTGTTCTTGAAGATCACCTTCGAACCCGCGGGCACGATCGTGCAGTGCGGTTCGAACACGCACGCGCGTTGATCGACGACGATCGGCGTCTTCGACGGGGCGCACTTCGCGTCCGGAACCGAGATCGTGACGAGCACGTTCGCAATACCGCCTTTCTCGTCGATCACGAGGCGCGGATCCGCCGCGTCGACGTTCTTGCCGTCCGGACAACAGCCCTTCGCCTGCTCGGGAGTCGCGGGCAGGATCTTGCGCTCGGGAGGCTTGCCGTCATACACGACCTTGCCCGTCACGATGGGCTTGGCGCGCTCGGTCGGCGCCTGGTCTGCGAGTGCGAACGTGGCGGCGGCGAGGAGGAACGTGGCGGCGAGGATCTTCATAGCGGGAAATCGGAGAGGTGTTCGGTCTTTGGAAGCGGGCCGGCGAGCGGACCGACGTAGTCCAGGAACTCCGGCGCGATGTCGTTCGAGCCCAAGATGTACTTCTCGTCGAGCCGCCGCGTGTTCTTGGCGACCCGCGCGAGGTCGATCACGTCGTACGCGACCTCGTAGTCCTTCTTGTCCTTGCGCCGGATCGCGATCGAGCCGCTGCGCTGTTTGGACTTGATCGCGGCCCGCGCGGCGGCGCGACCGACCTCGCGTGCTTCGCGAGAGTCGACTTCGGACACGATGCCGGCGAAGCAACGCTGCAGGTAGCCGAAAGTGTCGGCGCGCACGCGCAACTTGGATCCGAGCTTCGCCTTGATCTCGGCGGCCAGGAAATCGCCGAGTGCGCCGGTGCCCGACAACTGCACGTTGCCGTGGCTGTCCTTCTCGCCTTCGACGACGAGTTGCGCTCCGCCCTTGGCGTGAATGCCCTCGGACACGGCGACGATGCAGCGCCCGAAGCGCTTGTACGTGCGATCGACGTCGGCGAGGAAATCGTCCATAGAGAAATCCCGTTCGGGCACGTAGACGAGGTGCGGTCCGTCGCCTTCGTGTCGCCGCGCGAGGGTGCTCGCGGCCGTCAACCAGCCGGCATTGCGCCCCATGATCACGTCGACCTTGATCCCGGGCAGCGAGCGGTTGTCCTCGTTGTCCCCCATCATCGCCTGCGCCACGAACTTCGCGGCCGAGCCGTAGCCCGGGCAGTGGTCGGTGGCGGGCAGATCGTTGTCGATCGTCTTCGGGACGTGGAGCACGAAGAGCTCGTACCCGTCCTCCCGCGCCATGCTCTCGATCAGGCGCGCGGTCTCGGCGGAGTCGTTGCCGCCGATGTAGAAGAACCAGTGCACCTCCATCCGCTCGAGCTCGTCGAGGATCT
>JBGATY010000014.1:0-38192 GCA_044228955.1 Planctomycetota bacterium
ACGGATGCGGTCGAGCGCCTGCTGACCGCGGACGTCGCGAAGGACGGCACCTTCCGCCTCCCCGCGCCCGGCCCCGGCCAGCTCGAGCTGCGCGAGGGCTACCGGACGGTCGAGCGGCGCCCCCCCCGCGGGGGGTGTTGGCCCCGCGGCGGGCCCCCGCGACTCGGCACGCGTCACTGCGTCTTGAAGGTCCACTCCATGTGCTTGGCGGTGCTGGTGGTCTTCTTGTTGGAGTTGTGCCAGTCCGCGATGACCCTGTATTCCGTCTTGGGCTTGAGCGCCTTCTTCGGGATCAGGCACCACGCGCCGCCGGGAGCGGATTCGGGGTTCGAGGGGTTGCTCGGCGACGAGAAGTAGCACTCCACTTCCTTGTCACCGTCCATGAGCTTCATCGTGATGTCGACGACCTCGCCGCGTTCGTCGACCGGATTGGTCTGGATCGTGATCGGGTACCCGAACTCGTCCTGTTCGACGACCTGCTCGCCCTTCCTCGGGACCGGATCGGGATACTCGTTGCCGAGGAACGCGGTCGGCACGTCCTTTTGGCCCTCGTACGGCCACACGACCGTGTAGGGCTTGTCATAGGGCGCAGCGAGCGAGCCCATGTCCATGACCCAATAGATGTCCTCGTTGCCCCAACCGAGTCGGAGCACGCCCGGGTCGATGAGCGGCAGCCGGTGATAGAACGTGCCCATCCACCCGTCGATGGACTCCTTGTAGTCCTCGATGCCGCCCCAGGCGATGACGGAGTGCGTGCCCGCCCACGCGCCTTCGACGCTGTAGCCTTCCTTGTCCGCATACTCCTCGTGCGCGTCCGGCCACTTCTGCTGTTCGGGGTGCAGCGTCAGATAGTGCGCGTGAGCGGCGCACTGTTCGGACAGCTCCGGATCGAACTTGAGCTTCCACAGGCCTTCGATCTTGCCCTTGTAGGCGTTCTCGCGGATCTCGTTCATGTAGGCGAGCGCATTGAGCGCGTCCTTCGGCCACGCGTTGAGATTCTCCTTGTCGATGCGCTCCGCGACGCCCGGGCGGGCGCCGAGCAGCCAATCACGCCACTTCGATTCGAGTTCACCGAAGGGCATGCCCATCGCGGCCGTGTAGAGCGTGACCGGGTTGCCTTCGGCCTTCATCCCGAGCTTCGTGTAGATCGGGTTGTAGTACGTGTTCGCCTCCAGGAGGAACTCCACGACCGACGTGCACTTGTGCAGGTCATTGCCCTGGATCTCGCCGAATGAATTCACGAGCGAATTGCCGAAGGAGGGATCCTCGTTGCGTTCGGCGAGGTACTGCATCCACGAACGCGAGCCGGAGATGCCCGACTTGGCGAGGCGCATCAGCTCCTCACGCTCGCGCTCGTCGCCGGCGACGTGCGTGTCGCCGTAGCCCTTGCCTCCGTCCTTGACGACGTAATTGGGCAGAGTCGTGCCGAGACAGGTGAGCGCGAGCCAGTTCAGGTACCCGACGCTGAGCGGAGTGCGCAGCTTGTCCGCCATGCCCGAGAACTTCACCATCAACGCGCACGTCGCGCTCGCCTCCCACTGCGCCAGCCGAATGCTCGGGCCCTCGATCATGTCGAACGAAGCCAGATCCGTGTTCGGACGCTCCAGGATCTTCGCGTCGTCGGGCTCCATCTTCCCCGCGGCGGCGATCTCGGCCGCGTATTTCTTGTAGAGCTCGCGCGAGTCGATGAGGATGTTGAGGTTCGGCGTGACGGGCTTGCCGCGCGCGGGCACCTTCAATTCGCCGCCACGCTTCAGCCAGTATCCGAGGGCCAGCGCGCGTTGAACTTCGCGCATGATGCGCTGCGTCTTCTCGACGCCGAAATTCGAGCGCAGTTCCATGTTGCCGCGGCGCACGACCGTGGCCTTCACGCCGCAGGACTTCTGGATGAATTCGTCGTCGACGTTCTCTTCCGTGTCCATGTCGACTTCGAGCCGCTTCGCTTCCTCGATCTTCTGGATGATCTCGCCGCGGCGGGCGCGCATGTCCTTGAACTCGCTGCGCACCCAGGACTTCCCGACCTTTTCGTGACCGAGCGCCTTGTGGGCCGCTTCACACTCGCCATCGAGGCGCAGGATGTTCCGCGCCATCTCCTTCTTGGCTTCCTCGTCGGTCAGCTTGTCCATGATCGCGACGAGTTGCGTCGCGGTGACGCGCAACTGCTTCGCGCCGGCCGGCAGCGAATCGAGCGGCGACTTGGCCTTGGCGAGCTCGTCCTTCGTCGACTTCTCGAGCTTGTCGTGATTGGCCTGCGGGTAGCCGAGCTTCTCGAGCGCGGCGAGGATGTCCTTCACCTCTTTCTCTCTCGCGCCCTTGGCGAGCTGGTGCGCGATGTTCTCGAGGGGAGCCAGCACCTGCGGCGGCACGAGCGGCGCCGCGGCCTGCGCGGGCTTCTCGACCGGTTTGTCTCCGGCGAGGAACGGAGCGGCGGCGATCGGGAGACAGAACAGGAAGTGGAGGGTTCGCATGTGGGACGAAGCGCTTCGATTCGATGTGTCTCTGCGCGCCCTGCGGCGCGCGTGGGCGAGGGACGGGGATGATATCAGCTCGCGGACTTCCCGAAGGTCCGCTCCCGGGTGACCTTGTCCTTGCAGATCGTCCAAACGGGCATCGAGAGGCGCGCCAACGATCCGCTGCGCAGGCACTCGATGGCCCGCTTCGCCGCGTCGCTCAGCACGGCCGAGTTCGCGGCGGCCAGCGGTTCCAGGGCGGGAATCCAGGCCTCGTCGCGCGAAAGGGCCGCCGCCAGCGCGGCTGCGGCACGCCGTTCGTCGTCCTTGCTCTGGAGCTGTTCCTGCAGGCACGCCTTCACTTCCGGGTCCGTGTCGACGAGTCCGAGCGCCACGATCAGGGAGGTCCGCACGAGCGCGTCCTTCTCGGATCGAACGCGCTTCACGAGCGCCGCGCGCACTTTCGGATCGGCGGCTCCGCACGCGGCCCACGCGCGCACGAGGTCCTTCTCGACTTCAGGCTTCTTTTCCTTCGCGAGCGCCTTCTCGATCGCCTTCAACGCCTGTGGCGCGGCGATCTGCTCGAGGGCGGCCGCCGCCTCGATGCGCAGCAACTCGTCGCTCGAGTCGAGGAAATCCACGGCGAGTTCCCAGTAGGCGCTCGGCGAGACCGCGCCCATCGCGTGCAGGATGCCGGCGTGTTTCGCTCCGCCGCCGTCGCCGTACGCGCTGCCTCCACCGCCGTTTCCAGCGCTGCCGCCGGAATTCGGGTCGTTGCTCGGCTTGTCGGGCCCTCCGCCGCCGGAGCGCAGCTCGGCCTGTATGAACGCCAGCGCCTCGGGTGCATCGGAATGGAGGATGCGCCAGAACGCGACCTGGCGCGCCTCGGCCTCCATGCCCTTCTTCACGCTCTTGATGGCCTCGGCGAGTTCGCCCTTCGTGAGCGGCTGGATCGCGCCGCCGAATCCGCCCGACGGATCGTAGACGGCGCCGAGCACCACGCGCCGAGGCATGTGCGCGTTCCCGGGCATCGCCACCTTGCACGCCGGATCCGCGCGCTTCAGCGCCGTGACGAAGCACCACTCCAGTTCGCTCGCCGTGATTTCGTAGGGCACAGACAAGAGGGGCTTGCCGTCCGCGGCGAGGAAGACGTGCTGCGGCGCGACGACGTTTCCGGACGGGTCGGGCTTGAGCACCTGGGCGCGCACCGACTTGTCGCAGGCCTGGTGGGCGGCGCACTCGATGCCGGCGAAGCGCGTGCACGGTTTCCCCGCGTCCGCGTGGCTTGGGAGCGATGCGACGACGTTGATCGTCGACGCCGCGAGCGTCGTGACGTCCTTGTCCTTGTAGACGAGCTTCGCCATGCGGTCGTTGGCGCCCTCGCCGTCCATGTTGATGGCCACGAAAACGACCTTGTTGTCCGCCTTTGCGCTCGCCAGCGCGGCTTCGTAGGACGGCTGCCAGGCGATATCCGGGGCAGCAGGCGGGAGCAGGAAAGCGACGGCGAGTAGAAGCGCGGCGGGGGGCGTGTGCATGCGGGCGGTCTAGTGGGGTGAGGACGTCAGGCTACCAGCCTCCTGCTCGGCCCCGGAGGGAGTTACGCTGTCCTGACCATGGCACCCCAACGCATCACGACACCACTCGTCCGCGACGGCGATCGCCTCAAAAGGGCGAGCTGGGACGAGGCCCTCGACCGCGCCGCCGCCGGCATTCGGAAGGCCGTCAGCGCTCACGGCCCGAGCACCTTCGGCATCTTCAGCTGCTCGAAAGCCACCAACGAGGTGAACTACGCGGCGCAGAAGTTCATCCGCGCCGCGATCGGCTCGAACAACATCGACAGTTGCAACCGAACGTGACACGCACCTAGCGTCGTCGGTCTGGCGACGGTCTTTGGAGCAGGAGGCGGAACCTCCTCGTACCGCGAGGTCGAGGAGGCCGAGGTCATCTTGCTGTGGGGCTCCAACGCGCGCGAGACGCACCCGATCTTCTTCCACCACGTGCTGAAAGCCGTGAAGCGCGGTGCGAAGTTGTACGTGGTCGATCCGCGCCGGACTTCGACCGCGGATTGGGCCGTGGGGTGGCTCGGACTCCAAGTGGGCAGCGACATCTCGCTCGCCAACGGCGTCGCGCGCGTGATCCTCGACGAAAAGCTCGAGCACCGCGCGTTCATCGAGAACGCGACCGAGAACTTCGCCGCGTACCGCGAGGTCGTCATGCGCTACGGTCTCGAGCGCGTCGAACGCGAGTCGGGCGTCGACGGGGAACTCGTGCGACGCATGGCGCGCGATTTCGCCCAGGCCGAACGCGCCATGATCTGCTGGACGCTCGGGATCACCGAACACCACAACGCGGTCGACAACGTGCTGTCGTTGATCAACCTCGCCTTGTTGACGGGCCACGTCGGCAAGTGGGGGAGCGGACTCAACCCGTTGCGCGGCCAGAACAACGTGCAGGGCGGCGGCGACATGGGCGCCCTCCCGCACAAGCTCACGGGCTTCCAGGACGTCGAGAACGCCGAATTGCGCGCGAAATTCGAGCGCGCGTGGAATTGCAAGATCCCGCCGAAGAACGGCTGGCACCTGACCGAGATGTTCGAGGCGATGGGAAGGAAGGATCTCACCGCGCTCTACGTGATCGGCGAGAACCCGGCGCAGAGCGAGGCCGATTCGACGCACGCGCTGCACTGCCTCGCGGGCCTCGAACACCTCGTCGTGCAGGACATCGTGATGACGAAGACGGCCGAGATGGCCGACGTCGTCCTGCCCGCGTCGGCGAGCTGGTGCGAATCGGAGGGCACCGTGACGAATTCCGAGCGCCGCGTGCAGCGCGTGCGGCGCGCGCTGAAACCGCCGGGAGAGGCGCGCGACGACATCGAGATCATCTGCGACCTGTCACGACGCCTCGGCTACGAGATCCGGCAGCGCACGCCAGAAGCTCTGTGGAACGAGCTGCGCACGTTGAGCCCGATGCACGGCGGCATGAGCTACGCCCGCCTCGAGGCGCTCGGCGGCATTCAATGGCCCTGCCCCGACGAATCGAGTCCGGGCGCCCCGTTCCTGCACGGACGCTTGTGGGAGTGGCCCTTGCGGGGTGCGAAGGCCGGGTTCCATCCGGCCGAGCACGAAGGCCCCGTCGACGTCCTCGACGCGGATTTCCCGCTGCGCCTGACCACGGGCCGCCGTCTCGAGTCGTTCAACACCGGCGTGCAAAGCGGTGCCTTCGCGTGGCCGCAGAAGCGCGGCGAGACGATCGACCTGTGCCCCGACGATGCGAAGAAACTGAAGGTGGCGGACGGTGAGCGCGTGCGCATCGTGTCGCGGCGTGGCAGTGTGGAAGCGCCGGTGCGAATCGACGACGATCTCTCGCCCGGGCTCGCCTTCATGACGTTTCACTTCCCCGACGACGTCGACGTGAACATCCTCACGATCGACGCGACCGATCCGCGCTCGGGCACGGCGGAATTCAAGGCGTCCGCGATCCGCGTCGAGCGGATTGCCTGAGCGAACGAGCATGGACCTGCGCATCCCCGACGTCGCGCCGACGAACGAAGAACGACGCGCCGTCGATCTCGTGACCGCCGACGTCGGAGAGGATCCGCGGGCACGGCGCGCGCTCCTCTTGCCGGCCCTTCACGCGCTGCAGTCGAGCGCGGGTTTCGTGTCGAAGGGCGGGCTCTACTACGTTTGCGAGCGATTGCACGTCCCGCCCGCGGAAGCGTTCGGCGTCGCGAGCTTCTACGCCCTGCTCTCACTGACGGAACGGCCGAAAGCGTTCGCGCACGTGTGCGACGACATCGCGTGCCTCGCGGCGGGAGCGGAAGATCTGTGTCGCGACGTCGAGGCGCAGCTCGGGCCGGCCGCTCACGGACACCAGAAGGCCGAACCGAGTCAGGCGCGCGTTGCGAAGAAGTCCGCGTGGGCGCGCAGTCCCTGCCTCGGGCTGTGCGAGCGCGCTCCGGCTGCGCTCGTGACGATCGCCGGCCACAAACCGCGCGACGATGCCTTTGGCCACGCGACGGTCGCGCGGATCGAGGCCGCGCTGAAGGGCAAACCGCCGGCGATCGAGGAAGCGTACGTGGCGCATTCCGGTCCACGCCGTCTGCTCGCGCGCGTAGGCGTCGCCGACCCGACGGACATCGACAGCTACCGCGCGCACGGCGGATTCAGCGCGTTGAAGCGCGCGCTCGAACTCGGACCCGCAGGGGTGCTGCGCGAAGTCACCGATTCGAAACTCGTGGGGCGCGGTGGCGCGGCGTTCCCGACCGGACGCAAGTGGGGAGCCGTCGCCGGCGCTCCCGCGCGGCCGCACTACGTCGTGTGCAACGCCGACGAGTCCGAACCGGGCACGTTCAAGGACCGCGTGCTGCTCGAACGCGATCCGTTCGCCGTGATCGAGTCGATGACGATCGCCGGGCTCGCGACGGGATCGGAGCGCGGGTACCTGTACTTGCGCGGCGAGTATCCACTGGCGCGGACACGGCTCGAGAACGCGATCGCGCGCGCGCGCGCAGCCGGTTGCCTCGGCACGAAAGTGATGGGCACCGAATTCGCGTTCGACGTCGAGTTGCGCCGCGGTGCCGGCGCGTACATCTGCGGCGAGGAAACGGCGCTCTTCAACTCGATCGAAGGCTTGCGCGGCGAACCCCGCAACAAGCCGCCATTCCCGGCCCAATTCGGCCTGTTCGGCAAGCCGACGGCCGTGAACAACGTCGAGACGCTCGTCGCCGTGCTCGACATCGTGCGCGACGGGGCCGCGGCCTACGCGTCGGTGGGTACGAGCGGTTCACCGGGCACGAAGTTGTTCTGCGTGTCGGGCAGCGTCGTGAAGCCCGGCGTGTACGAAGTGCCGTTCGGGACGCGACTCGACGCGTTGATCACGCTCGCCGGCGGAGTCACGCCGGGCCGCAAGATCCAGACGATCCTGCTCGGTGGCGCCGCCGGCGGTTTCGTCATGCCCGACCGCCTCGCGTTGCCGCTGTCGTTCGAGGACACGCGCAAGGCGGGCGCGACGCTCGGCTCGGGCGTCGTGCTCGTGTTCGACGAAACCGCGCCGATCACGGACATCCTGCGGCGCATCGCGGCGTTCTTCCGCGACGAATCCTGCGGCCAGTGCGTGCCCTGCCGCGTCGGAACCGTGAGGCAAGAAGAACTGCTCGCGCGCATCTGCGGCGGGCGCTCGACGGTCCACATCGAGCTGCCGCTCCTGAAGGACCTGGGCCAGGCGATGCGCGACGCGTCGATCTGCGGTCTCGGTCAAACCGCGTCGAGCGCGATCGAGTCGGCGGTCGAACTCGGATTGATGGAACGCAAGCCATGAGCGAAGCACGACAGATCCCGCTCACCGTCGACGGCCGCTCCGTGAGCGTGCCCGAAGGCGCGACGCTGCTCGACGCATGCCGCTCGATCGGCGTCGACACGCCGACGTTGTGCTGGGCCGAGAACCTGACGCCGGTCAACGTGTGTCGCGTGTGCGTCGTCGAGGTCGAAGGCGCGCGCGTTCTCGCTCCGGCGTGCTCGCGCAAGGCCGAAGCCGGCATGGTCGTGAAGACCGACAGCCCGCGCGTGCGCGTCTCTCGCAAGCTCGTGCTCGAGCTGCTCGGCTCGTCGGTCGACATGTCGCTTTCGACCGCGTTCAACGACTACGCGAAGCGCTACTCCGCGGAGCCCGACCGCTTCGGTCCGCGCTCCGCTCCCGCCGCCGCCGGAACGCGCGAGTGCGCGCACCCGGGCCACCACGAAATCCACGACGGCTCGCGCGCCGAGACCGTCGCGCAACCGGTGAAGGTCGACAACGACCTGTTCGTGCGCGACTACGCGAAGTGCATGCTCTGCTACAAGTGCGTCGAAGCCTGTGGAACCGACGCGCAGAACACCTTCGCGATCGCGGTCGCAGGCCGCGGATTCGACGCGCGGATCGCGACCGAACACGAAGCCACGCTCCCCGATTCCGCCTGCGTCTTCTGCGGCAATTGCGTGGGCGTGTGCCCTACCGGCGCATTGATGTTCAAGTCCGAACACGACCTGCGCGCGACCGGCAAGTGGGACGAAAAGAAGCAGACGGTCACCGACACGATCTGCCCCTACTGCGGTGTCGGCTGCGTGCTCTCGCTGCGCGTGCAGGACAACAAGATCGTCCGCGTGACGAGCCCGAGCGACAGCACGGTGACGGGCGGCCACCTGTGCGTGAAGGGGCGTTTCGGGTTCACGTTCGTGGAAGAACGCCAGGACGCCGAGCGTGCGAAAGTGGACGACTGAGCGCGATCGATCCGGCGCAAGCTGCCGCTGAGGACGGACCCAGTCCGAGAGCACGGTGCGCGCAGCCACGAGCCGAGCACCGTACCGAAGGGAGGCTTGTAGTCGGCGCGCCTCGAACCGAGCGACAGGCACGCTCGGGCCAAGACGCAGCAGGCAGTCTCTCGTGACGGAGTGCCCGCCCCGTCCGCGGAGGGAAGAATGGAACACGACCAAGGAGTGAGGCCAGTACTCAATCGCTTCCTCAACCTGCGCGTGACCGCGCTACCCCCTCGTCGCCGCCTTCACACGTCGCGCGCGCGCGAGCGAATTCCGCGCGGCTTCGAGCTCGGCTTCGACGTCGGGTGTCGCCGTCTCCGGAATGGTGCACGTGTGACCGACGTGCAGGCGCACGCCGATCGCCTCGAGGACGGGGTTGGCGTCGAGGTTCTTCTTGATCTCGGCGACGCGCGCGGCGGCGCTCTGAATGGAGAGGCCGCGAAGGAGGACGGCGAATTGCTCGCCGCGCGTGCGTCCGATCGTGTCGTGGCTCTGGATGCTGCTGCGCAGGACCTGGGCGATCTCGGCCACGATCTTGTCGTGTCCTGCAGCGTCGAACTGTTCGCTCATCTTCGCGATGATGTCCAATTCGACGAGCAGGATCGTCGCCGGCTGCTTCTTCCCCGCGCATTCGGCGAGGCTCACGCGCATGATCTCGAGCATCCCTTCGCGATTCCAAACACCCGTGACGGTGTCGATGAACTGCTTGCGCTCTGCGGGAGTCTTGCCCGCCAATTCCACGCGAACCGCGTCGGCCGGGGACGACTCGAGTTCGCGGGCAGCCAGGCGACCGAGATCGGAGAGCAGCGACAGGTGCTCAGCCGAGAACGGACGCGGTGAAGTATCGATGATGCACAGCGTGCCAATGCAATTTCCGTCCGTCGTGCGGATGGGATAGCCGGCGTAGAAGCGCAGGCCGAGCTGGCCGGTGACGAGCGGATTGTCGTGGAAGCGCGGATCGTGTCGCGCGTCTTCGACCCACAGCACCTTGTTCTCCAGGATCGCGTGACCGCAGAAGGAAATGTCGCGCGACGTCTCGCACACGGTCAACCCCTGACGCGACTTGAACCACTGCCGGTTCTCGTCCACCAAGCTGATCAGCGCGATCGGCACCTTGAAGAGCGCACGGGCGATCCTCGTGATGCGGTCAAAGCGCTCATCTGCCGGGGTGTCGAGCAGGTCGAGCGCGCGCAGCCCGGCCAGGCGTCGCGGTTCGTTCGAAGGTAGGAGAGGGGGTTGCATACCCTCGACTTCGGCAGACACGGTTTCGTGCTCAAGACCTGCCTGGGCCGGCGCGACGCAATTCCCGAGCTTGGGGCACGGGTCTCCGGAAGGCGAGCCCGGCGAGCCGCTGGCGGGGCCGCGCCTCCCGAGTCAAGGGCGCGCATGACCACGAAGGCTAGTGGCTGTCGCGCGTGCGCTTCGTTTCGACTTCAACTCGCGCGAACCCACCACGCACCCAACCATGCGGCCGCGATCATCAGGATCAAGCCCGGCACGACTTCGAGCGCGAAGCGTCGATTGCTCGCCAAGGCGACGCCGGCCTTCGTCAAGGCGTTCGTGGTCAACACCGCGAGAACGGGCACGATCGCGGCCTTCGCTTCGAGCTTCTCGGCATCCACGAGCGATGCCACCGAAGCCGCGGCCGCGTGCGAGTCCGCGAAACCGGCGAGCGCGGCCGCGATGAGCATGCCCTGCTGCCCGAGCCAGGCCTGCGTGGCGGCCGCGAGGAGCAGCATGAAGCTGACTGTCGCCGCGAGCAGAAGCGCGGTCTTGATGCTGAAGGCGCGTTCGGTTGCGGGCGGTGGCGGGGACTCGCCGCGCAAGCCGCGCAGCGTGAAGGCCGCTCCGTAGGCGAGCGCCACGACGCCGGAGAGAACGAGCGGGACCATCAACGCGCTCAACGCCGCGCGGCTCGTGACGGCCAGCACCGCGATCATCTGGACGATGGTCGCGACGCTCGAGAGCGCGGCTCCGGCCACGGTGGAGTGCATGAGTCGCGCGTGCTCGTTCGCGACTTGGCCCATCGACCCGATGGTCGCGACACTCGAGACGAATCCGCCGGCGAGTCCGGTCACGGGGAGTCCGTAACGCGGACCGAGGATGCGCCGCGCCACGTGACCGAGCGCTCCCATCGACATCACGAGCACCACGATCATCCAGAGGGTGCGCGGATTGATGGCGCGGAAGGGACCGATGTGCGTGTCGGGGATGATCGGGAGGACGACCAGTGCCGCGGCGGCGAGGATGAGCGCGTCGTTGAGCTCGCGCTCGGTCAGGATGGCACGCACGAAGTGGTGCAGGCGCTCTCGGGCGAAGAGCAGTGCGGCGAGAGTGACGCCGAGCGCCGAAGCGAGGAGGGGTTCGCGTATCGCGAGCCCGCCCAGGAGGATGACGAGGATGAGGGCGACTTCGGTGGTGAGGCCTGGGTCGGTGTCGCGACGACGCCAGTAGGCGACGGCGACGAGGATGGCGACGCCGAGCGCGGTGACGGCGAGCACGGGAGGGCCGCCGAGGTGCTGACTGACGGCGCCGACCAGCGAGGCGACCGCGAAGGTGCGCACACCGGCTGGAGCACGCGACGGACCTTCGCCCTTGCGCCGCTCGCGCTCGGCGCCGACCAGGAGCCCGATGCCGAGGGCTACGCCGAGGTTGATCCAGGTGGCGGGGTCCATCGTGGTGACACGGTACTGGTTGCGGGGCTCGGGCGGCTGCAGGCCCGGGAGCGCGCGCGTGTGGAGCGGGCTACCGACGATTCAAGGCAGGGGGATGTTCACGTCGGCCACAGCTCGCGGTGGAACGACGAAGTCTCCGGTGACGGTCTCACCGCTGCTGTTCTTCGCGGTCCAGCGATAGGGGCCGTTTGGCAAGCCATCCACTGCGAGGCGTCCGTCCTCATCGGTGAACAACTTGGCCGAGCTAGCCTGCACGCGGCCAGCTGCAATCCAATCCGCGACGTCAGTGTCGAACTCGATGGAACGCAGTCCGATGGCCTTGTGACGAAGCGGGGTGCCGACGATGGACGCCCGCAAGCGCACGCCACCGAGGCGACGGACCTGGAATCTGGCGACCGAATAGCCACTCGTCGAGGCAAGCACGAGGCTACTGGGCCAGTAGCCAGGTTCGGAAACGTGAGCATCGAACTCTTGTGCTGATAACGAAAGGAAACGACAACGGCCCTCGGGGCTCGTCGTAGCCGAATCGAACAAGAAATTCATGCCGAGCGGACTCAGCAGGTCTACCTTCAAGCCAGGGAGAGGTTGATCGCCGTCTAGGACGAGGAGGTCAATGCGAAACCCGCAGTCGACCACTAGCTCTAGTCGTTTAGTGGGCTTGATAGAGGGGGTGATGTCGCGAATCCACATCTTTGCCCAAGGCGATGTGATCATTGCTGACACCGAGCCGGGCGGTAGACTTCCAAACATGAACGACCCTTGATCATCCGTTCTAACTGCGGTTTTCCAACCAATGCCTGGTCCGGGTTGGTCGAACTGGATGTTCGCACCTACTATTGGTTCGCGGCTCGATGATAGGAGCAGTCCATGAATGGGCTGCTGATCGAGTTCGATTCGAACGACTTGGGCCTCCTCGCGAGATGAATGTACCCAACGTGAGGCAATTATGGTTGACGGCACCAGTACATCTACGATCATGTCGTCCGCAGGAATCAAGAACAGTTCACAACGAAGCTGGTCCCCAAGTGCGATGTCATACCACTCCTCTCGTCCAGATGGCGAAACATAGCTCGCACGACAACCGAGACCTTCAGGCACTGGACATCCGGGCTTCGGCACAATTTCAATGACCAGATCTCGGACTTTTCGCCTCTCGACGTTCCAATGCGATGAACGACCTGCCGACACATCAACTAGCGTTTTCAGCGTACAGAGGGGGCCGATCATAAGGCTGGCGAGGTAGCGATCCGGATTCAGATCATCAAAGGTTGCTCGGCCGCTCACATCCAAACGCCTTTCAGCATAGGCATCACTCGGGCTAAGCGCTGCTCCAATTCGCTCGACCGGTTCAACGTCCTCGGCCTCCACGTGAATGTCTATTGACCCCTTGCTTTGTAGACCAATCCACCCGAAATCGAGAACTCCGGCAGAGTCGCGCGCACCGCGCACCCGGGCGGTTGCGAATCCGGGGGCACTAACCAAGCAGACGTTCTCGTCAGGTCCAAACCCATCAATACTGAATGACCCATCCGACTCACAAGGCTGCTCGGCGCCAAACCGGCCGAGGTTTCTGCCATGAACAAGGAGCATAGGCTGCACCCGAGCCTCCGGAACGAGTCGGCCCGTTGCCGCTGCGAAGACTCTACCTACGCCTGGCAGCCCCTTCGATAGCGCTATCTCCACTCTACTCACTTCACCAGCCCTGACAGGGACTGTGATAGTCTCGCTGCGTGCGTGGGGCAGGGAGCTCACAGCGATTGAGAGTGGACCAACCGGCAATCCATCGATGACAAAGCTCCCATCCGTACGATCCTGGAAGTGACGTTCAGCGTCCCAAGGCCTATCCGAATTCCAGGCGAACACGGTGAAGGTACGCACTGGGATATCTCCCAACAGAACTCGACCCTGAACAGCGCCACCCTGACTGAGTACGACCTGATACGGAATGCCCGGTTCCGTATATATGTCGAAAGGACCATCCTGAGTTGGCTGATAGCCAGCCTTGTGAGTTCCTACCCACACACTTCCAGGCCTCATTGTTCGAAATACGGCGTCGCCATGCTCGTTTGTGAAGGTCTGACTCGTAAGCGTCGTGTCGGCAAAGGAACAGGTCATAGAAACACGGGCACCTTCGATTCCACGACCGTCCTCGCCGACAGTCTGGACATGAAGGCCAAGCCCCTTCTCCCCTGGAAACTCCAGACGCACGTTCTCACCGGGGCCGGGAGGCGGGCGCCGAATTAGGTGAGGGAGCCAGACGTCGCTATCGAGTTGAAAACGGTACTCGCGAGCCGGCCGACACGGTAGTCGGGCCGGCCCCCATGTTCCGTCCTCGCGAACTGTGAGGTATCCGATCTCCTCTCCCCAGGTATCGACGTATGCCGTGATGAGAATTCGGTCCAGAATATCTGTGTCGCCCGGTTCGGGATGCCGAGGGACACTCCCACTGGCGATGAAGGTCTTTCGGAGTCTTAGGGTCGGAGCAGCCGGTTCTTCACCTGTCCAGATGCCTGAAACATCATCGTCTCGCGAAGCGAGCAGGCACAGGTAGCCTGCTACAGCACTCAGGTCCACTCTGCCATCGTTCTCGCTCACATACATGCGCTGAAATAAGCGCATTGCGACTGAATTAACATCAGCCCCGTCGAGGGGTTTGTCCCACAGTGAAAAGCACTGCTTAACAGTCGCCCCGGCTGCCGGTGTGCCATCCTCCTGAAGTACTGTGGCAGCCATTGGGGAAGCAGAATCAAGAACGACTTCCGAGGGTATTGTTAGAGTGCCGCCCCTCAGGTTGTGAAAGCAGCGGGCAAATCGCCCCGCATGCGTGATCCAAGCAACGGCTGGTTGGTTGGCATCGAAATCCAACAGCAGATGTCCGTCATGCGTGGAATGCGCAAATCGAGAGCCCGCCTCAATATCAAACCAGGGCCTTCCAGATTCAGAGACCGTCTGCGCAATCCACTCCACCTTGGCAGGTGTCCACGAAAGTAGTGCGTCGTCAATTCCGTTACCCTGACTATCAATCACCCGCACGGTGCCGCGCGCAGTCGTGCGCTCGCGGACGAGAACCCCTTCCGGAACATTTCTACTATCGGACATGGGCTCCTCGACCTCATGCGAGGTTTCCAAAGCGGGTGCTTTGGAATCAGGATGCAGCCGATGGCTTGATTCACGCCGCAGGAGCACGAACAGAATCATGACGAGCAGGCCAAGTAGAACAAGCGCACTCCATGCTAACGGCTTAGAGTTAGGTGTGTTCACGTCGGGAGCACCATTCAGGGAACAGGGCGGTTCGGGCGCGCCGGGTTCTCTGACGCAGTCACCTGAGTTTGCGAACGATCACTGAAGGGCTTCGGTCTCTGTGCGTAGGGTCCCACACCACCCGCACCCTGCGGCGTAGCAAGGGGGAGAAGCACGACGCACACTAGCGCGGTAGGTGCTACCCTCCAGACCACGAGGTGGAGAAACTGAGCTACTAATCGTGAGCTACAGCACTGCATGGAGTAATGTCCTCGAAGTTGGTCCCGTCGAGTCTGCCAAGCGCTCGAGGAGGTCTCGAGACCCGGACGTCAGCCTGCGTTGAAAGAAGAGGCGCCTGGAGCCCTCGGCTGCACATTGCCATTGAATCTCTAATGAGGAGGGGGCGTTGTACTCATCGAGAAGCCGCGCGGCGATCAGCGCTTGGGCAGTGTTGGCCAATTGAACTGCAACCAACAGTCTTCCTACAGCGGCCGGGACGTAGGAGTTCATGCGGTTTGAACTCACCGCGTACATCTCGAGGGAATGCACGAGATCGCCTAGGCTATGATGTGCTAGGGCCATGCTCGCGGCAGCGGCTGCATCCATGAACGGCCCATTTGTGAACGAAATCACACCTTTCAGGAGGACAAGCGAGCTGCGCACCTCCGAATTCAGGATCATCCACTGTGCTGCATGAATACGCGTAACGTCATTCGGCTCCAGATCATGAGCCAGCGCGCAGAGACGCAGAAACGCCGGACTCTCCGCGCTTCGCGCTTGAAAAGCAGCGCGTGCGACCAATGCTGCATCATCGAAATCGGTGGCGTGTGATGAGGCCATCGAACTGAGCTGAAGTCGAAGCACTCGAATGCGTGCGTCGAGCTGGTCATCCGTCAGCGTGCCCTGACGACTAAACAAAGTTGTCCCTTGGGGGTGGGTGAGGAGTGCCTGCAAGCACAACACCCTCAACGCAAACGCCGTCTCCGCCCTTCGCGTCTGCACCAGGTGCCTCTCCGCGGTCGTCAGCCCCGCCGTCGCGACACCCACTCGAGGCTCACGTTCGAGCAGACCGCGAATCACCTTCGGGCGTTCCACACGCAGGAGCGACGAACGCGGATCCCGCGCGACCTCTTGCAGGATGTGCTCGACCTCCGGATCGAGTTGGAAAGGTTGGGTGGTCATGGTTGCTCGCCTCCCTGACGTAACCAATCGTCGTAGGGTGCTCCCAATTGTTCGAAAGCGATGCGCAGGTGCTCTTCGACGCGCTCGGGGGGGCCGAAGCCCTCGGCCACGTAGCGGCGCAGGCGTTTGGACTGGACGACCAGCGCGAAGAAGGCGTGACGAATGCGTTCGTCGAGGACGTTGAAGTGACACACGCCGCGTCTCGTCACGCCGAGTTCCATCCCGAGCACTTGGCTGACGAACGCATAGCGCGCGTCCTCGCCCGGCGCGAGCGGCTTGCCGACACGCTCGTCCTCGCGATCTTCGCGCATCAGCTCGTCGATGGAGTAGTCGATGCGCTCGCGCAGGAAGTCCGTGAACTCGGGCACACCGTTGTACGTCTGCCCGGCATACGCGATGCGGGCCGCCGACCTCGCGAACAGGCGTTCCATGTCGACCAAGTGACAACGCTCGAGCAGCCGATCGGCGCATCGCGGCCACAGCTCCAAGCGGTCCTCTGTCACGACGATCTTCAAGATCTCGTTCGCATTCCGCCCAGCGAAAAGGGCATGCCAAGGCTCATCGCCTTCCGGTTTCGGCCCTCCGTGGAGTTCGGGCTCGCCCATGGCTTCACCATGGTCTGTAGGGGAGCGAAGTGCGTCAAGATTGCGCCCGAGATTGCCCCCTTCGAGGCGGGAGCGGTGCTCGGCGAAGCGTGGGCCGCGCACTCAGCGCATGGACAAGCCCGCCGCGATGGTCGCCGTGACTTCGTACCGCCCACCCGCAGCAACCCGCTCCGAACCCGCCCGCGCCGAGAGTCCCTCAGCGCTTGCTCAACACCCGCATGACGTCCTTCTTCACCGCCAACAGCGACTTGTTCCCCGGCTGCAGCTCGAGCGCCCGCTCGACCACCCGCAATGACCCTTCCAAGTCCTGCAGCGCCGTCGTCGCGCTCAACAAACCCTGCCACATCGCGGGGTTGTTCGGCATGAGTGCCGCCGCGACTTCGAAGTGCACCCGCGCCTCGTCCCAGCGCTCCAACTGACCGAGCATCTGCCCACGCCACCAATGCGCCTGCGGTTGATACGGATCGACTGCGATCGCCGCGTCGAGCAGCTCCACCGCGCGCTCCGGTTCGTGCTCGTAACACTCCAACTGGCCCCAATTGGCCCAGCCCTCGAATCCATTCGGAGCGAGCACGACGACCCGACTGAATTCCGCGCGAGCCTCGTCGGCACAGTGCAGGAATCGGTAGGCGAGCCCGGCCTGGTTGTGCGCCGCGGCGAGGCCCGGGTCGATGCGCAGCGCTTGCTGTGCCGCCGCGAGCGCGCCCTCGAAGTCCTTCGCGTCCAAACGAATGGAGGCCAGCGACGGCAACGCCAGCACGAATTTCGGATCGCGATCCATGATCCTCTCGAGCAGCCGCTGGGCCCGATCGGGTTCCACGTGGCTGAGCGCGATCGCCGCCGCGAACATCTCCATGGGTTCGTCGGGCCACAACGCTTGGAGAGCGCTCGCTGCCGACCGGGCCGCCTCGGGATCGTTCGTCTCAGCGGCGGCCAAAGCGCGTTCGTCGTGGTAGAGCGCGCGCGTCGTGGGCGAGCGCAGGACCGCTTCCGTCAAGTACTGGTAGGCGCGCAGCGCGATCGCCGGACGCTCGGAGGGGGGATGATCCTTGATCGTGCGCCGCAAGCGCGTGCCCGTGACGAACATCTGGAACGCGTCGGCTTCGGCGTGCCAATCGGATCCTGTGCTCGACGGCATGCGACCCTCGGCGAGCGCGCGCAAGTCGTCGAACACGGGCGTCGCCGGCGCACGCGCGAGTTGCGCGCGGGCTTCCGCGTCGGCATGGCGGTCGATGCTCACGAGCACGCGGCCGGCCAGCGCTTCGGCGTTGTGTCCATCGCGCGCGAGCACCGCGTCGAGAATGCGCTGGGCCGAATCGTGGCTGTCCATCCCGAGCGCGCGGAAGCCACTGACCAGTTGACGTTCCGTTTCACGCGCCCGCGCGAAGGAAGCGGCCGCCTGCACTTCGCCTCGCGAGGCCCAGAACGCTCCGCCGACGAGCGCGAGGCACAGCGCGACCAGCGCGAGGCCCACCGCCAGCGACGCTTGCCGCGGCTCGCGCCGGGCCCATCGCGTGAGGCGGCCGAGGGTGCTGATCCGTCGAGCCTTGATCGGGTGTCCAGCGACCACGCGCTCCAAATCGGCGGCGAATTCGGCCGCGCCCGCGTAGCGCCGGCCGCGATCGCGCTCCAGCGCCGTCGCGAGCACGACCTCGAGGTCGCGCGGCAGCGCGGAGTCCGTGTCCGAGATGCGGCGCGCGGAGGAGGAGAGGATCGAGTGAAACAAGGACTCGCGCGTCGGACCGACGAAGGGCGGTTCGAGCGCCAGGCATTCGTAGAGCGTGACACCGAGCGAATACACGTCGCAGCGTGCGTCTGGAGGCGAGAAGCCGCCGGCGATCATCTCGGGCGCGAGGTAGGCAGGCGTGCCCGGCAGATCGCCGGTGCGCGTCAACGCGACATCCGAATCCGAGGCGCTCGCGAGGCCGAAGTCGAGCAAGACGGGTTCGCCGTGGTGTGTCACCATCACGTTCGACGGCTTGACGTCACGGTGCACGAAGCCGCCGGCGTGCGCTTCGGCCAGAGCTCGCGCGACGAGGGCGATGCAGCGCGCGACGGCGAGCACGCGCGCGCGCGGAGAGTCACCCGCACCGGGCAGCGCGAGCCAGCGCTGCTTGCGACCGCGCGCAGCGGCGATCCGCTCCGCCAGCGTCTCGCCCTCGACGAAGCGCATCGCGATCCACGGTTGTCCTTCGGTCACGCCCGCGCCGTAGACGGTGCAGATGCCGGAGTGGTCGAGCTTGGACGTGATCTCGGCCTCGCGCTCGAAGCGCGCACGGGCCGATGTCTTCGACACCAACTCGGGAGGGAGGCACTTGAGCGCGACGCGCCGGCCGAGCGGGGACTCGATCGCTTCGAACACGACGCCCATCCCGCCGCGGCCGATTTCGCGCACGATGCGATAGGGGCCGAATTCCAGTCCAGAATGGAGCGCGGTCGCTCGAGTCAAGGGTCGAGCGGCTTCGAGGATCTCCAAGGCTTCCAGCGCGTCGACGAGGCCCTCGCCCAGGTACGCGTGCTTGGCGCCGAAATCGCGCGCATTCAGCGACGAGCCCGAGCGCCGTTCGCGCAGGAACGACTCGACCGCTTCTTCCATCGATTCGAAGCGGGCCATTCGAACCTCAGAGCGCCTCGAGGCTCTTCAGGGCGGGCCGCAAGCGTTGGAGCGCGCGCGCGAAGCGCTTGCTGGCGGCGGCGGGCTCGATGCCGAGTTCGTGCGCGGCTTCCTCGTTCGACAATTCCTCGAAGTTGCGCAGCACGAGGATCTCGCGGTCCATGGGGTCGAGCTCTTCCATGGCGCGGAGCAGGATCGAGCGCGATTCCTCGCGCGTGGCGGCCTGACTGGGGGATGTCTGGCTGGCGACGAAGAAATTGGCGGCGCTCTCGGCGCTGACGCTCAGGCGATCGCCCAGCGCCTGTTCACGTCCCAGGTCGCGTTTCTGCGCGCCGAGGTGCGTGCGCTGCGCGGTCGTCAGCGCTTGCGCGCAGATCAGACGCAACCAGACGTGGAACGGGCAGCTCGGCGCGGCATTCCAATCGTCGAACCGGCGAGCGGCCTCGAGCAGCGCGTCCTGCACGATGTCGCGCGCTTCGAGCCGGCGCCGGAGCGCGTGATCGAGCCGCAGTTCGATCATGCGCAGGAGCTTCGGTTCGTGCGCCGCCAACACAGCGGACAGCGCGGCTCGGTCGCCGCCTCGCGCAGCGCCGAGCACTTGTTCCAGGGTCGGGGGGGACATCGAAAGCCGGGTTCGATGATACCCCTTGCCGGAGCTCCGGAGGCCCAAGGCCATCCGGCCGCGGCGGCCGCGAGCGCATCTCGGGCCGTGCAGTCCGCCCTCGGCGGCACGCGGAGGGCGCGCGGGGACTGCCCGCCGCACGAATCGCGAGGTCTTGGGACCGGGTCGTTTTGTGGTGGTGACGGGACACATCGCAGGTTCGCCTGTCGTGGGGCGCGCTCCGTCGCAAGGGGAGGTCGTTCTCTCGAGAGCGACCCCGTTCGCGCTGGCCTCAGGCTTCAGGTCTGCGAGCGACGCGGTTTCGAGACCGGAATTCTGTCTGCATTCGCTGGAAGCGCACGCGTGGCCCGAGGCGTGGAGCTCGTGGGCCACGATCCGCTGAAGTCCGCTCGACCGTCAGGGTCCGGCGAAGGCGCCCGGGAGTGCACGAGGACCCGCAAGCCGTGCGCGCAACGCGTGCTCTTCTCGAAGAGCTACTGAGCGAGATTCGTCACCGCGGCGAGCGTGTCGGCGGGATCCGAACGCGATTGGATCCGCGTCGACACGAATCTCCACGCGATCGAACCGTCACGCCGGACGAGGAATTGCGCCGGCACGGCGATGTCGCTCTCGCCCGGGCCGCCGCGCGCGTGCAGGACATCGTACGCGCGCAGCACGGCGCCATCGGGGTCGCTGAGGATGGGGAAGGTGAGCTTGTCCTTCGTCACGACCGCGCGGGATTGCTCCGGTGAATCGACGCTGATCGCGAGGATGCGGCCGCCCTGGGCTTCGAGTGCTCGTTCGACCTCAACTAGGCCGCGCAGTTCGCTGCGGCACGACAGTCACCAGTGGCCGCGATAGAAAACGAGCAGCACCGGGCCGCGTGTGAGCTCCGCGCGCAGCGAAACATCCCTGCCGGTCTCATCTGGCAGCGTGAAATTCTCGGCACGCGCGAGTGACAGCGCTCGTTCCGTCATCGGCAGTCGCGCGAAGGCGAAGAACCCGGCCGCGAACAGGACGAGCGCCAGGACGTCGAGACCGAAGAGGATGCGCGTGCCAAGCCGCGGGTCCGCGCGCAGGGCCGACCACCCGAGCGCCAGTCCGACCGCGAGGAGGAGCCACGCCGGCGCGCCCGACGAGCGCATCCAGGGCACGTCGAGCGTCGGAATCCAGGCGAACGGTGCCGCCAGGCACAAGAACAGCGCCGCGACGGCACGTCCTCCCCTCTTCGTGGCCGTTCGCCCGCTCATGCTCCCCCGAGCGTACGACATCGGGCCCGCTTCCTTGGATTCCGCCTTTTCCTGTCTTCCAGGAACGGGCCTCGCGGACCGGAGGGTGAAGAGGTTCCGCGCTGGACGTTCGGCACGGGCCCACCCAGATCGACCCCGTTTCCGAGGCAGTTCCATGCAGTTCCATACCTTCCAGAGCACGCGCGCAGCCCTCCTTTTCGGCGCCGTAGCGGCCATGTGCGCGACATCCGTTTCGGCCCAAGACGCCTCGACGAGCCGCCTTGGACACGCCACGTCTCCGCTCGCGGCAGCACCGCGCTCGTCCCACGATCACGTTCTCTACGACGAACCCGGCGACGGGGCGTTGTGGGTGATGGGCACGAACTACAAAGCGAGCTTCGGCCGTGACGGCGCGTCCTTCATCCCCGCATTCGGTTCGAGCGCTCCCAAGAATTACCCGCACGCACTGTCGCCGGATCGTGTGACGGTCGGCGGCGTGCCGATCGCATTCCAGGGGTCGACGAGCGCGCAACGCACCGGCGACCGCGTCGTGATGCAGCGCGGCGCGTTCGTGGAACGCTACGACCTCGCCCTCGAATCGCTCGAGCAGAGTTTCGTGTTCGAGTCGCTGCCGCGCGCGGGCGCCCTCGTGCTGCACATCCCGGTCGCGAGCGAGCTCGAAGGCTCCGAGAGCGCGAACGGTCTCGAGTTCACGAGCGACTTCGGAACGCTGACCTACAGCCGCGCAGTTGCGATCGACGCCCTCGGCCGGCGCTTCGATGCACCGACCCATCTCGTCGACGGTGCGATCCAGATCGAAGTCGCGGCCGCTGATCTGGCCGCCGCGACCTTGCCGCTCGTCATCGATCCGGTGATCGGGACGCTGTATGCGAACCTCACAGGCGACGACCTGCGCAACACGGATTCCGCGTGGGACAACTTCAACGGTTGCTGGCTCGTCACGTGGAGCAAGGCCTTCTCCGCCACGGACAACGACGTCTACGGACGCACGATCACGCCCTTCGGATTCTCCGACTCTACGGTCGACGTCACGGGCGCCTCGTGGAACGTCCCGCGTTGCGCGCAACTCGCTTCGGTGCACCAGTACCTGGTCGTCGCGTCGGTCGTCTCGGGCAACAACGTCTCGATCATGGGCCGCACGCTGCAGCCGAGCGGCTCGATCAACGTGCTGGGCTCGCAGTTCGGCATCAGCGGTGCGGACACCGGCGCCATGACGAACCCCGACGTCGGCGGTGACTCCGTGTCGGATTCGACGACGTCGTACTGCGTCGTGTGGGAACGATTGGACCCGGTCAACTTCACGACCCATATCGCGTGCCGCCTGGTGTCGTCGTCGAGCGTGCCGCTCGGCGCGAGCTCGACGTACATCACGGCCTCCAATCCCTTCTGGTCCTCGGTCTTGCCGACCGTTTCGAAGTCGGGCAACGGCCTCGAGTGGCTGATCGCGTACACGTTCAACGATCCGCTCAATCACGCCGACACGTGGGCCGCGCGCATGGCGGTCACCGGGTCGCTCATCGGCACGACGTTCCAAGTCACGGCCGGCATCGGCTGGGAAACGCAGCCGGTCGCGTCGAGTTACCAGGGCAACACCTCGCGGGCGATGATCGCCTACAAGTATCGCACGACGGCGACCGGACAGAATGACATCTGGGTCTCGGTGCTCGACGGAGCGACGGTGATCGCCGGCGCGAACCTGACCGCGCTCGAGAACTCGGGCTTCCAGTCGATGGACCAGAAGGACCCGGCGATCGACTGCGACGGCCAGCACTTCGTCGTGGCGTACTCGGAGTACGACCCGAACTTCGTGACGTGGGACGTGTTCGCGGACGACATCGCGCTCGCGGGCAACACGGTGCAGCTGACGCAGTCGCACGTCCCGGTGCAGCCGTATGGATTGTCGGAGTACCGCTCGCAGGTCGCCGCCGCGCGCAACACGACCAACGCGCCGAGCCACCGCTACTGCATCAGCTGGGACTTCCGCGAGAACGACACGGACTACGACGTCATCTTCAAGACCTTCGACGCGCTCGAGGGCGGGACGAGCGGCTCCTTTTGCTTCGGTGACGGCTCCGGCACGGCCTGCCCGTGCGGCAACACCGGCGGAGCACAGCGCGGTTGCGCGAGCTCGGGCAACATCCTCGGCGCGCGACTGACGCTGCTCTCGGGCACGGTCTCGACGCTGAACGACACGGCCGTGCTGGGCGCCTCGTCGATGCCGGTCGGCACGGCGTGCCTCTTCTTCCAGGGCACGACACTCGACGCGGGAACCGCGTTCGGCGACGGACTCTTGTGCGCGACGGGCGCGATCACGCGTCTGGCGGTGAAATTCGCCCCCAGCGGTTCGGCCACGTACCCAGCCGCAGGCGATCCGAGCCTGACGACCGCGGGAGCGATTCCCACGAGTGGCGGGTCACGTTCCTATCAGGTCTGGTACCGCGATGCCGCCGCCTTCTGCACGAGCGCGACGTACAACCTGACGAACGGCAGTTTCATCAACTGGGCGCGCTGAGCTGTGTCGAGTCTGGAGAGCGCCGCGCACCGGAAACGTCCGGGCGCGGCGCTCGTGTTCTGGCCGTTGCCCGGGCAGACCACCGGGTCGCGCGATCACCTCCGGCAGGAACGGAAGGTGCTTCGTCTGCCCAAGGAGAGCTCACCGTCGCTCGCCATCGTCGGCCCTGAGGCTCGAGAGAAGAGAGCGAGATCGATGAAGTCGTGCAGCCCCGTCCTTCTCCGGTTCGCGGCTCGAGCAGAAGCACCGGACCGCCTTTGCCGATCCGGTCAATCGTCGCTGAACAGCTCCTTTTGCGCGTTCGCGCTGATCGCGGCCACGGCCGGGTGCTTGATGCGGCGCTCCACGCTGATTGCATAGACGCGCTCGCGCAACTCGCTCGTGCGGCCGACGACCTTGACGTCGAATTGGCGCTCTACGTCGCGCTCGACGGCGGTCGGGGCGGGGAAGATCCCGAGGCCCTTCTCCCCGAAGGCTTTCATCAGCGCGCTGTCGGCGATCTCGGCCACGATCTTCGGACGCAGGTCGTGGCGCTCGAACCAGGCATCGAGCGCGCGGCGCAACGCCGTGTCCTCGGTCGGCAGGAGCAGCGGTTCGCGTCCGAGCGAGCGCGGGAAATCCCGGCGCGCGCGCCTCGCCAGCGCTTCGACGCCGAACCAGGACACGCCGCACTCGCCGAGCAAGTGCGCGTAGGCCTTGATGCGCGATCCCGGCGGCAGCGGCGAGTCGCTGATCACGACGTCGAGCGTGTGCTGCGACAGGCGCACGAGGAGTTCTGCGAGCGGCGCCTCGTGCACGACGAGGCGGACCGGATCCGCGTCCTCGAACACCGGTTCGAGCAACCGGCGCACGAGCAGCTTCGGCAGGATGTCGTCGACCCCGACCACGAGACGCGCCGGCCGGCCCGTCGGGCGCCCCTTGACGGTGTCCATCATTTCACGGCCGAGCGTGAAGATCTCGTCGGCGTAGCGGTAGACGACCTGCCCCATCTCGGTCAGCTCCAGTCCGCGCCCCACGCGCTTGAAGAGCTTCTCGCCCAGCGCGGCTTCGAGCTCCTTGATCTGACCGCTGACCGTCGGGTGCGTCAGGTGCAGCCGCTCGGCAGCGCGCGCCACGCCGCCCTCGCGCGCGACGGTCCAGAAGTAGAGCAGATGGTGGTAGTTGAGCCATTCCATGGGTTCATCTCATGTCGGTTTTTCCGCACGATATCGACACAACTATCGAATTATCTACAGACGATTCCCAGTCGATGATCAGCGCAAGGAAGAAGCACATGAACCTCTCGGTACACTGGACCGGACTCGACGCGAACCAAGACATGCGCGCACACCTGGAGCGGCGACTGGCCTTCGCTCTCGGACGCTTCGGCGACGAGATCGGCGAGATCCGCGCGCGGCTGGCGGACATGAACGGTCCGCGCGGCGGCGTGGACAAGCAGGTCAAGCTGATCGTACGCGGCCGGCGGCTCGCGGCGCGCCTCGTCGTCGCCGCGGACACGAGCATGTTCGCGGCCATCGACCGCGCGACGGACCGCATCCAGCTCGCAGTGGCGCGGGCGCTCGACCAGAGGCACGAACACTACCGGCACCGCTGATCATGCCCACCGAAACCATCGAGTCCATCGGATCGCCGCTCCTCTGGGGCGGATTCCTGGTCTTCGTCCTCTTGTTCCTGGCGCTCGACCTGGGGGTCTTCCATCGCAAGGCCCACCTCGTGACCCTGAAGGAAGCCGCGACGTGGAGCGGCGTGTGGGTGGCTCTCGCGGCTCTCTTCGCGCTCGGGGTGAACCACTGGTTCGGCCCCGAGCGCGCGCTGGAGTTCACGACCGGATACGTGATCGAGAAGGCGTTGTCCGTCGACAACATCTTCGTCTTCGTCGTGATCTTCGGGTACTTCGCGATTCCGCCCGCGTTGCAGCACCGCGTGCTCTTCTGGGGCATCCTCGGCGCGCTCGTCATGCGCGCGATCTTCATCGTGCTCGGCGGCGCGTTCCTGGCGCGGTTCCACTGGGCGATCTACGTCTTCGGCGCGATCCTGATCTTGACGGGCATCAAGCTCCTGCTCGAGCGCGGTCACAGCTACGACCCGGCGAAGAACCCGGTCGTGAAGCTCTTCCGGCGCTGGTTCCCCGTCACCGAGCGCTTCGACGGCCAGAAGTTCTTCACGCTCGAGAACGGGAAGCGCGCGGCCACGCCGATGTTCCTGGCGCTGCTCGTCGTGGAGGCCACCGACGTCGTCTTCGCGGTCGATTCGATCCCCGCGATCTTCGCCGTGACGCGCGATCCGTTCATCGTCTTCACGTCGAACATCTTCGCGATCCTCGGCCTGCGCTCGCTCTACTTCCTGCTCGCGGGCGTCATCGACAAGTTCCGCTACTTGAAGGTCGGCCTCGCGCTCGTGCTCGTGTTCGTCGGCACCAAGATGGTGCTCGCCGACGTGTACAAGGTACCCGTGCTCGCTTCCCTCGGGATCATCGCCGCCATCCTGGGACTGTCGGTGGCGGCGTCTCTGCTCATCCCTCGCCGGGTCCGAATCGAGCCTGTCGCAAGGCGCGGCGGCTGAGTCTCAGCGCGGGTCCGCGGTGTGGGGCGCTTCGGGCGGGGCCGTCGGCGCTTGGGCGTAGATGGGATGAGGCATTGGGGGGGTGTAACGAAACCTCTTCCGCTTTGGCGTAGTCCATCGAGCGGATGATCGGCCGTCTCCTGGCGCACCCTCGGGGACAAGGAGATGGTGATGAAAGGTACGAGGAAGCCCGTGCTCACGGCGGGCGTGAGCACGGTACTCCGGGCGAAGCGCCCGCCGTGACGGGCAACGGATCGTCGAAGCGCAGTCATCCCTGCAACGGCACCAAGCGCGCGTTCACGCGCTCGAACCAATCGCGCACGTGACGCTCGCCCACTACACAAGTTCGTAGTCCCCGCACTTCAAGTTCGGCGTGTCACGGGTTTCGGATCCTTCTCGTTCCACCGTCTGGACGAAGGACTATGGCTGAGAAGTCTCATCCGTTCTCAATCAGCGGGACTTTCGGATATGGGATCGCGGGTCCTGCATGGAGTTCCTTCCATGAAGATCGACCTCTCACGACTCCGTCCGCACGGACAACCTCTGCTCTTTGCCGCCGCAGCGCTCGCAGCGACGAGCGCCGATGCTTCGGCACAAGTCATCTTCTCGATCGACTACCGCGGCGCTTCCATCGGCGCTCCCGCCACTGGCGGCGGTTGCATCACGGCCGCGGACCTCTTGATGACGCCGCTGGCTGGAATCCCGACCTATGGTCCCCTGCCCCCTCCGATGATCGTCGTAAGCGGCGGCTTCGGTCCGCCAGGTCCGGGTCTCGGCATTCCGATCCTCCCGATGTGCGTGTGCCCGCCGCCGGGCCTTGCGGCTTGCGCGCGCGAAGTCGACGCGCTGTCGTTCGGATTCGATGCGCCGATCACGCCCGTCCAGATGCCGGCCGGCACGTTCGTGTTCTCGGTCGATGCGTGCACGATGGGCCTGGGCGGCCCGCTCGCGCCGCACGTGACGAGTGAATTCCCGGTCAACGACTCGGCCGCCGACGTGTTCGAATCGATGTTCCTCCCGCCTGCGCCCGTGGGGCCGGCGGCCGTGCCCATGGCGGGCAACAGCGGGATCATCGACGGCAATGGGGTGGTGAGCGGTTCGGGTTTCGTGTATCCGGGAGTCGGCCTCCTCGAGCCGCGTCTTCCGGGGCCGGCGCTGACCGGAGACGACCTCGACGCGCTCGACATGAACGCCGGGCCGGTGCTGTTCCCGGTGTACTTCTCGCTCGACGCCGCGTTCTTCAACGTCTGTGCCGGCGTGCCGAACACGGGCTCGGCGGCGGCGATCGGAGTGCCGCCGGGTGCAGTGCTCGCGACCCTCGCGCCGGGAGCAGCTCCGGTCGTGTACGCCCCTCCGGCGGCGCTGGGTCTCGACATCGTCGGTGGTCCGGGCTCGGATGACGTCGACGCGATCGCGCTCTTCGAGAACGGCGTTCCAGGCTTCCAAGCCTCGCCCGCTCCCTATGCGTGGCTGGGCGGCACGGACATGCTGCTCTTCAGCGTGCGTCGTGGTTCCGCCGTCATCGGCGTACCGGACAGCATCTTCGGCGCGCCGATCGAGCCGGGCGACATCCTGATCCCGCCGGTCGCGGGCGGGCTCTCTCCCTTCCCGGGCATCTTCGTGGCGGCAGAAGCGCTCGGTCTCGCGACCACGCGCTCGGGCGCCGTCATGGCGGCCGAGCTCGACGCGCTGGACACCGTGCTTCCGCCGCAGACGGGGCTGCCGTACTGCTTTGGAACCGTCGCGGCCTGCCCCTGCGGTAACGGCGGCCTGCCGGGGAATGGATGCGCGAATTCGGCCAACGCGGCGGGCGCAAACCTCGCGGCCACGGGCATCGCGAGCGTCACCGGCGACTCGGTCGTCTTGACCGGTTCGGGAATGGTCGGGGGCGGCTCCGCGCTGTACTTCCAAGGCACCGCGCAGGCAGCGATCCCGCTCGGCGACGGCGTCTTGTGCGCCTTTGGAGCACTCATCCGGTTGGGAGTGAAGTTCAACGACGCGGCCGGATCCTCGGCGCTCCCGTCGGGCGTGGATCCGGTGCTGTCGGTCATGGGGATGGTGCCCGCCGCCGGCGGGTTCCGCTTCTACTCGGCTTGGTACCGTGACGCTGCGGTCTTCTGCACGCCGGCCACCAACAATGTGACGAACGGCGTGAGCGTGCTGTGGATTCCGTGATCTCGAGTGTCTGACGCGCGCAGGCGCAGCGTTTCATGAAGGCCGGTCGTGGCTTCGGTCGTCGCGGTCGGCCTTCTCATTGCAGTCGTTCGAAGCGCGCATTCACGCGCCCGAACAACTGCTCTCGAACAACTAGGGTTCACGCATCAACCCCACCCTGTACATCGCCCGTCCCCAGTGACTGCGCCGATGTCCTTGTGCCTCGAGCACGCGGGATAGATAGCAGCACCTGGTCGGGACGGACCCGCTCATGCACCGCGCCCACAAGAGGCGCCTCGAAGAGAGCGAACGGAAGCCAGCGGAACAGGGTGGGAGCGTGCGTGCCTCGAACGAACCTCACCGGTCACGACCGGCCAACAATCACGATCTCCCTTTGACTGCTGGGTGCCTTCTCATGGAAGGATGCGGCGATGCAGAAGGGCGGTGAGTTCGACGACGTCCTGGTCGGTCAGTGGGGGAGCTTCGTGGAAAACCCGCCGCGCGAGCGGACTGGTGCTGGTGTAGACGCCGTCGAGGACCAGCACGAGGAAGTGCAGATTGAGATTCAGCGCGCCGCCGGATCCCCTTCACAACAGCCCGCAGGGCCGTCGCGATGCGCGAACCCTGCTCGCGCACCGGGGCTTGCCCGCTGCGCGACGACCACCGCCCCGTGGGTGCGATCGATCACTTCGAGCGCGCGCTCACGCTCGACCCCCACAACGCGGCCGCGTGGTTCAACTTCGGCAACCTGCTGCACACGCAGTGTCACGATTCACGCAGGGCGCTCGAGGCGTACCGCAAGGCATATGGCGAAGCGCAATTCAGCTTGGGCGCGCTGTTGATCGAGACCGGCGACTACGAAGCGGCTGTCCTGACGTTGCAGTCTGCGCTTCAGGCCGCGAAGCCCGATGTCCCTTGGCGCGCCGACGCACGAGCCACACCGGACATGGAGCGCGCACGCGCGCTCGGAGCAACGGGCGTTCTGCGGTCTCCGCGCAAGTGACGCCTCGAACAAAGGACGATTGACCGCGGACGATCACTGCGCCCAGACGACCGAGATCCCGCTCGTGTAGTTGAAGGTGCTGGGCGTGCAGAAATTCGCCGAGTCCCGATAGCGTGCCTGGTAATGACGCGTTCCCGGAGCGAACACGAGGCCGCTCACCGAGAGCGATCCGCCCGCGGGCGGGAACGTCGACGCATGATTCGAATTGAACACGATTCCAAGCCGAATCAATGCACCGTTCGTGCACGCCATGCCGTCACCGAACATGAACCCGCTCCAAGACGATGTGCCTTGGAAGTACAGCACCGGACCGTCGGGCATCGCGTCTCCGAGCAACGTCATGGAGTCTTGAGCGAGGCTCGCATGGCCGTGCGCACGCAGTGTCGCGCCGAGGCCCAAGCTGTTCTTGCAGCCGGCGCGCGCACCGAGGGGGCTTTCGTTCGCGCACGGACATGCGAGAACGGATCCATCGCCTGAACAGTACGTCGTGCCCACGCAACCGCTTCCCCACTTGGCGAGGAAGCTGTCGCCTCCCGGGCTGACGGTGAAAGTGCCGCCCGCGAACAACGCCGGGCCGCTGCCACCCTCGAACACTTCGAGCGCCGAGACCCCGCTGTTCAGGCCTGCGTCGAGGGCCGACCAGATCGTTCCGTTCCATTTCGCGATGGAGTTCACAGACCCGCCGCCGAGGCTCGTGAAACTCCCGCCGGCAAACAACGCCGGGCCGTCGCCGTCGTCGAATCCCTTCAGAGCGACGACAATCGCGCCTTGAGGTGCAAGCCCGGCGAGGCTGGTCCAACTCGATCCGTTCCACTTTGCGACGCGTCCCGCGAACGAGCCGCCGGCATACAGCGCCGGTCCGTGACCGTCGTCGAACACGGTGAGCGCGCTCACGGCGTCTCCCAATCCACTTCCCAACGCCGACCATGTCGCGCCGTTCCACCGCGCGATTCCGTTCGCGAATACGTTGCCTGCAACGGCGAAGTCGCCACCGGCGTAGAGGGCCGGACCGCTCCCGTCGTCGAACACGGCGAGCGCGCTCACCCGAACGTAGAACTGAGTCTGATCCTGCACACCGGTACCGAGCGGTGACCAACTCACGCCGTTCCATTTCGCGATGCCGTTGAAGCTCGACGAGATGCCGCCGGCATAGAGCGCGGTTCCAGTGCCGTCGTCGAACGTCGCCAGTGCACTGACGCCTTCGTCGAACGCGAACGGGAGAGACGTCCACCCCGCGCCGTTCCATTTCGCGAGTCCGGACGACGCAGCTCCTCCCGCGTTCGTGAACGTTCCGCCGGCGTACAGCGCCGGTCCGGTGCCGTCGTCGAACGTCTCGAGAGCGGTGACGTAGTTGTTCATGCCGCTGCCGAGCGGACTCCACTGCACCCCATCCCATTTCGCAATTCGTTTCGCGGCCGTGCCGCCGACGCCCGTGAAATTCCCGCCCGCATACAAGGCCTCACCGCTGCCGTTGTCGAAGCGCTTCAACGCATGGACAGCGCCGTTCGATCCGTTTCCCGGTGGTGACCAATTCGTGCCGTCCCACTGAGCGACGTTGTTCACACCGACGGAGCCCGCGATATCGAAATACCCCGCCACACAGAGCGTGGGCGCACCACCGACGTGGAAAGCTGTCAGCGCATGGACGGCAGCGCTCAGGTGGGTGGCCGTCACTCCGTTCCCGAGCGCGCTCCAGTTCGCTCCGTTCCAGGCAGCGATTCGATTGGTGCTCACGCCGTTCACCGTGGTGAATCGTCCGGCCGCGTACAGTTTCGCACCGCTCCCGTCGTCGAAGGCGCTCAACGCGAACACCTTGTCGTTCGCCCCGCCTCCGAGGGTCGTCCAGTTCGTTCCGTTCCACTTCTGGACGGACCCGCTGAAAGCCGGAGTGGACGACGGTTCTCCAACCGCTGCGTACAGCGCCGGCCCCGAGCCGTCGTCGAACTGAACGAGCATGTTCGCGAGCTGATTCAGTCCCGTCCCGAGCGGAGCCCAGTTCGCGCCATTCCAACGCGCGATGTTGTGCGCTGGAACGCCGCTGACCATGGAAAACTGTCCCGCCGCACACAGCACGGGGCCCGTTCCGTCGTCGAACACGCCCAAGCTCCAAATCGTGCCGTCGAATCCGCCGCCGACGGGAGACCAATTCGTTCCATCCCACTTCATGAGATCGGGGAGCGTGGACCCGATGACGAACCCGCCGGAGAAGTAGAGCGCCGCTCCCGAGCCGTCGTCGAAAGCGCAGCACGAGAGCGGTGCGTTGCTCAGGCCGGAGCCGACAGGCGACCAGTTCGAACCGTCCCACTTGGCGACGTGATTCGCCGCAACACCTCCGGCCGAGGTGAAGTAGCCGCTGACGTACAGTGCGGGACCGGTGCCGTCGTCGAACACGGTCAGGGTCCCCACCTGGTTGTCGGTCCCCGACCCGAGCGCTGACCAATGCACCCCGTCGAACCGCGCGATGTTGTTCGCGGCGACGCCGCCGGCCGACGAGAAGTAGCCGCCGAAGTAGATCGCCGGACCACTGCCGTCATCGAACACGCACGAGTTCGTGACGCTGATGCTCGAGGTGCCCGGCTGTCCGCCGAAGGTCGGCGACCATTCGGGTTGGCAGTCAGCCGCAAGCTGCGCGGCGGGCGCGCTGTGGGTTACCAGGAGAAGCGTCAAGACCACGAGCGACGAGGTGGGAGTACGCATGTTTCTCATTGTTCCGGCGTGCACGGAGAGTTGCGAAGAACTCCAGGAAACCGACTGCCGGCCGGGGCCCCCGGGGGGGCACCTCCCTCGCCGGGCGGCCTCGACGAGAGCGTGATCGAGATGTGCCTGGTCGGTGCTCTGCCGAAACCGATGCAGGCATGGCCCGCTTCAGTGGCCGCCAGCCACACTTCTTTGCAGAAGGGCAAGTACGCGGACGCGCTCGAGACGATGATTCAAGGTCGCGTGAGCGGCATGAAGGCGGACGGGCGGAGGACATCGCAACGCACGACCATTGGGAGCATCCCACCTCGTCAGAGCGGTCCCGGGCCCCTCCGTCCTGGTCGACTGCACTCTCGAGCCTTTCCGCGCGCCTTCCGCCACCCGCGAGCGCCCGCCAACTCGCCGCTCCGCACTCCGTGAATGTTCCCTCTCCGTGCCGGGACATGCACTCTCCACTCCCGCACCTCTCGAGTGCGCGCTCATCGAGCCCGACGTGATCGAGGATCCTGCGCACCACGAAGCCGTCAGTGAGGAACGCGATCAGCTTGCGTTTGCCTTCGCAGTAGGGACCGAAGCGTCCCCTCCGTAGCACCCACACGCAACGACCCGGCCGCGTGGGTTCATGCCACGCGGCCGGGTCTCTTGTCGGAACAGAGCGTTCAGGCGCCGACGATCAGCACCCGACCGCCATCCATGTCACGGGCCCCACGTCAACGAGACGCCTTGCGTCAGGTTGAACGTGGCCGCCGTGCAGAACACGGCTGCATCGCGATACCAGCACTGATAGTGCTTGAGGTCGCCCGACACGATCGGACCGCCGGCAACGTGGATCGGGGCCGGCGTCGTGCCGCCCGGATAGGAAGCCGAGCCCATCGTCGGGAACACGACACCCATGCGGATGATACCCGTGGTGGCGCACAACATGCCGTCGCCGAAGGGATTGACCGAGCTGATGCCGTTCGCCTGGAAGAACAGGCCCGGGCCCGGCATTTCCGAGCACGTCAGAACGAGCGTGTCACTTGCGATGGAGGCCGTCCCGGTGCTCACGAGCAGCGCGCCTGCAGCGAACACCGAGTTCGCGCAACCGCGTCCCGCCGCACCATTGTTGCCGCACGCGAGACAGGTCGAGCCCACCGCGTCACCAGCACAGAAGGCCGTGAATGGCGTGCCTTCGACGAAAGCCAGCCCGCGATTGTCGTCTAGCGAGGGAATGTTCCCCACGAGTGTGCGAGCGCCGTTCGTGAGGTTCACGGTGAACAAATCTGAGTTGATGTCGGAGAGGTACATCTGCCCCAGGAGCACCGAGTATCCCATCGCGAAGCACTCGCCCGAAGCCGAGCCCAACGGCGTTACGGCCATCGTGCTCAGATCGATGCTCTCGAACAGGGCCGTCGCGTTGCCCGAAGAGTGGTACAGGAGTCCGCTCGGGTGCATCGCGATCGTCTCACCGTCGAGACCGTTGCCCAAGGCAAACTGCAGCGTGAGTGCGCCGGTCGTGGTGGAAACTGAGTACAGCGTCTCGGGGTTCGTTGTGGCGCCGTCACCGCTCACGCCGAGCAAGGTCCCGTCCGCCTTGAATGCCAAGGTCGAGATCTGCGTGGCTAGGGCGCCGATGCTCGTCGCCACGCCGGTCGCGGGATCGATCGTCACCAAGCGCCGCCCGGTCGTCGGCGCGGAGGTCTGGATCACGGCATACAAGACGCCTGTCGTGGGGTGAGCCGCGAGCGCCTGCGAGTTCGACACCGTGAATCCTGGAAGCGTGACCTGCACGGCACTCGAGATGGCAGCCGTCGCAGGATCGATCTGGTAGATCTGGTTGTTGGCGGGCAGGCCGAAACCGTTTGAGATGCCGTACAGGGTGCCAGCGGCTGCCGTGCCGGCAAACACGGCCATGCATGCGATGAATGTCACACCGTTGCGAAAGTTCATGAGGAGACCTTTCTCGAAATTGCTGGAGGGATCCGCTGGGGTGAGAGGAAATGCAGGAGAAGTCCTGGTTTCCATGAGCTCCGACGACGTTACTCCCTTCCCTGGTGATCCCGCTAGAGAAGATCCTGAGAACCGCCGCACACCGCCGACTCCTGGTCAGAGCGCCCCTGGTTCGCCCTGACGGGGTAGGACGCAGACTGTCGTCATGCGCTTGGAAGTCCTCCCCCCTCGGACGATTTCGCCACGCCGAGTTTCATACGAAGCTCACTTAGTCGACTTTGATCCCAGCGCCGCTTTGCACTGGGTCAAGGTCGCGCGATATTGCTCGATGCGCGGACTGCCTGAACGCAGCTCCTTTTCAGCGAGAGAGACGGCCTCTTCCAATTCCGGCAGAGCTCGCGCTGCATCCTCGCGCTCCAATCGAGCGCGTCCCGAACGCCAAAGTGCATCGCACAGCGGAACGTTGCCACCGGGTAGTCGTCTCAAGATCGCTACGGCCTCGTCGAAGCTCGCTCGCGCCTGCTGATCTTTGTGCAGGGCGTGTTTCGCGCGCGCCAGATTGAGCAGGCTGATCGCCAATCCGAGGTGCTCGCTGCCGAACAGGCGCCGGTGCATCGCGACCGCTTGCTCGCACACGGGTTCGGCCTCGGCCGGGCGCGACAAACGCAGCGAGGACAGGGTGAAAAGCGCATGAGCCGTCGTGGGACTGTCGCCGGCATGGAGTCGCTCGTCCATCGCCAGCCCCTCGGCGATCAACGCTTCGGCTTCGTCGTCGCGATCGAGTTGCGCCAGGACGAAGGCCAGGTTCGTGATGCACTTGGCGAGCTCGGGATGATCGCCCTGGTACAGCCGACGTCGAATCGCCAACGCCTCGGAGAGAAGCGGTTCCGCGTCGGCAATTCGGCCCATGCGCGCTCGATGGTTGGCGAGATTGCCTAGACAGGTCGCGAGCGACGGGTGGTCGTGCGCGTAGACCTTGCGCGACATCTCGAGCGCTTCCTCGAACAGTGCTTCGGCCTCCGCGTTCTTCCCGAGCGCCGAGCGCACGTTCCCGAGGTTCGTCAGGCATTGCGCCACCATCTCGTCGTCGCCGGGGGCCAAGCGTCGGAACATCGCCAACGCGTCCTCCATCAGGGGCTCGGCCTCGGCCGGGCGGCCTAGACTTTTCACGACGTTGGCGAGGTTGGCCGAGAGCGTGGCGACGAATTTGTCGTCGCCGGATGCGAGTCGCCGGTGCATGTCCAGCGACTGCCGCATCAGAGGCTCCGCCTCAGCCTCTCGATCGAGCGCCTGCAGTCCGAGGGCAACCTGGTTGAGGCTGGTGGCCACGTCCCGATGATCGCCGGAATGCAACCGGCGACGGAGCTTCAGCGCTTTCTCGGCCGAATCGAGAGCGGCTTGCGAGCGCCCGTTGCCGAGCATGATGACCGCGATCGTCTGGCGCAGTGTCGCTTCGGTTTCCGGATCATCCTCGAACCGATTCGAGTCGAGGTCGGCGATCGCGTCCTGCATCGCGGCGAAAATCGTCGCGTCCTTGCCGCCGCCGGGTGTGCGAACGTCACTCGCGCCGAGTGCAGCGACGACGAAGTCGCGGACAGCTTCGGCGCGTGCGCGAGCTTTTGATTCCTCCGCCTGAGCCGTCTCGGCACGCGCGCGAGCCTGGGCTTCCTCCGTCTTGGCGGCGTCGGCTCGCACTGCTGCGGCCACGGCTTTTTCCGCGCTGTGTTGTGCTTCGATCCTGGCCGCGGCTTCGGACTCGGCAGCCAAACGAGCCTGCGTCGACGCGAGGTCGGCGCGTTCTTTTTGCTCGAGTGCGCGCAGCATGCCCGTCGTCGTGCCGACCACCGCGAGCACCAATGCCGTGAGGACGAGCCCCGCCGCGACAACGCGACCGCGATGGCGTCGAACGAACTTGACGAACCGGTAGCTCGCGCTCGGCGGCGCAGCCAAAACAGCTTCGCCCGCGAGGTGACGACGCAGATCGGTCGCAAGATCGACGGCCGATTCATAGCGGCGCGAGCGATCCTTCTCGAGCGCTTTCATCACGATCCAATCGAGATCGCCGCGCACGAGCAGCCCCAATCGCCGCGGCTCGATGCCCCGTTGCGCGGCGATGCTGGCGATCCTGCCGTGGGACTCGGACAGGCGCGTCGACGGTCGCGGCGGGTCGACTTCGCGGATGATGCGCTGCATCTCGCTGTACAGCGCATCCTGCATGGTCTTGTTGTCGAACGGCGTGCTGCCCGTCAAGAGCTCGTAGAGCAATACGCCGAGCGAATAGACGTCCGTGCGCGTGTCGATGTCGAGCGAGCCCTCGGCCTGCTCGGGGCTCATGTACTGCAGCGTGCCGATCACCTGCTTATGCTCGGTGAAGAGCGTTTTGTCGGTCAACTTGTGCGACGTCGCCTTGGCGATGCCGAAGTCGATGACCTTCGCGTTCGGTCTTCCGTCCTGCGTGCCGACCAGGATGTTCGACGGCTTCAGATCGCGATGGATGATGCCCTTCTGGTGTGCGTGCTGAACCGCCGCGCAGACTTGCGCCATCAAGTCGAGTCGCGCCTCGATCGTCAGGTTTTTCGCGTCGCAGTACTGGACGATCGGGTCGCCCTGCACCAGTTCCATCACGAAGTAAGGCCGCCCCGTTTCCGTTGCACCGGCGTCGATCACGCGTGCGATGTGCGGGTGGTCCATCAGCGCCAAGGCTTGACGTTCCTGCTCGAAGCGCGCGACGACTTGGCGCGTGTCCATGCCGAGCTTGATGATCTTGAGCGCGACTTTGCGCCGCACTGGATGCTCTTGCTCGGCCAAGAACACGACGCCGAAGCCGCCTTCGCCGATCTGCTGGAGCAGCTTGTAGGGACCGATGCGCGTGCCCGGAGCTTCGCGTAACGGAGTGACGTCCTCCGCGGCGCGACCCGCCCGAGCTCCGTCGACCAGAGCTCCAGGCTGCGCGACCAAACTCGGCCCCGCGGGCGCCGCCAAGAAGCGCTCGTCCTCGACCGCCGCGAGCAGCGCCTCGACGCGAACCTTCAATTGGGGCTGACCCGCGCAACGCGTCTCGAGAAATGCGTCCCGTCGCTCAGCGGGCAACTCGAGAGCGCGTTCGAAGAGTTCGCGGATCTGCAGGTGCTTGGGGTCGGTCATGGAGGGGCGCTCACTTGTTCACGCACGTTCGTTCTCGATCACGTCCTTGAGCCAAGCGCGGGCGAAGGCCCAGGTGCGCTTGACCGTGGCGGGTGACGTGCCGATCGCGGCGGCGGTCTGTTCGACGTCGAGTCCCGCGAAGTAGCGCAGCCGTACGACGGCGGCTGCATCCGGGTCGACCCTCTCCAAGCGCACGAGCGCTTCGTCGAGGATCAAGAATCCAGCGGATTCTCGTTCCGAACTCGGATCGGGCAGGGTCGAGAGCTCCACGGCTGCGCGCTTGGCCTCAGGACCGCCGCGCTTCGAGGCTGCTTTCGAGCGGGCGTGGTCGACCAAGATCCGCCGCATCGCTTCGGCCGCCGCTGCATGGAAGTGCGCGCGATTCTGCCAGGGCAATTCGCGTGGACCGACGAGCTTGAGGTAGGCCTCGTGGACCAGGGCCGTGGCCTGCAGGGTGTGTCCGGCGCGCTCGCGCGCAAGACAGGACTGCGCGGCGGCGCGCAGCTCTTCGTACACGAGCGGCAGCAAGAGCTCAGCACGCCGAGCCGGGTCCTCCGCGTCGTCCAGGAGAAGCGTGCGCGTCTGTGACTCGGGATCCTGCGGCATGGTGCTGAGGTGCTGAGTATCGAACCGAGTCGGCGTCTGCAGCGTGTGCGGTGCCAGGCTCGATCACGACGCCGGCGGGTGGTGAGTGTACGGCCGAAGAGCCGCATACTCACCACCCGCCGGTGTCGTGATCGAGCCTGGCACCGTACGGAGAATCCCATGACGCTCGGTCTGCAAGATCGCCACGCGCTCAGGAACGCGCGCTCTGGTTGCGGACCCGCGAACGAGAAGGGGCTGCGCATCAAGAGTTTCGTGCAGGGCGACGTGGTGGTCGCCGAGTGGCGCGCGGAAAGGCACCACGAGGCTTTTTCCAGGCGTGCTCCATGGCGGCATCACGGGTGCCTTGCTCGATTGCCACAGCAGTTGGCCGGCTGCGTGGCACTGGATGACGAAGAGGGGCGCCACGACGACGCCGTGCACGGTGACGGCTGGATTCCACGTGAAGCTGAAGCGCCCGACGCCGACTGATGCGCTGATCAAACTGCGCGCGAAGGTCGTCGAGCTCACCGCCCTTCTGCATCGCCGCATCCTGCGCTACCTCCAGCGCCGCGGCCGCATCCCGCGCACCGACCACGAGGTGAACCAGTGGCTCAACAAGCGTCTCGGCCGCACCGAGTTCATGCCCTTCGCGCCGGTGACCCTGTGGGAAGCGCGCGAGCGCTGCTACGTGAACCTCGC
>JBGATY010000150.1:0-9286 GCA_044228955.1 Planctomycetota bacterium
CGCGCTGCGCGCGCTCGGGCGGAACAAGGTCCGCTCCGCGCTCACGATGCTCGGCGTCATCATCGGTGTCGCGGCCGTCATCGCCATGGTCGCCATCGGCTCGGGTGCCACGCAGTCCGTGCAGAAGCAGATCCAGTCGATGGGCCAGAACCTGTTGATGATCCTGCCCGGATCGTCATCGTCGGGTGCGGTGATGTTCGGCTCGGGGTCCGTGCAGACGCTCTCGCCCAATGATGCCGCGTCCATCCGCCGCGATTGCCCGTCGGCCGCCGGCGTGGCGGTGATCGTCCGCGCGCGCGCGCAGATCGTCTACCAGGACCTGAACTGGGCGCCGGCTACGGTGCAGGGTTGCGACGAGAACTTCCTCGGCGTGCGCCAGTGGGCCGTCGTCGAAGGCGAGAACTTCACGGAACAGGACATGCGCACGGCGGCACCCGTGTGCCTGCTCGGCCAGACCGTGGTGGACAACGTCTTCAAGAACGAGAGCCCGGTAGGCAAGCGCATACGCGTGAAAGGTCTGCCTTTCCGCGTCGTCGGCGTGCTGGACAAGAAAGGCGCCAACACCTTCGGCTCGGACCAGGACGACGTGCTGCTGCTGCCGTGGACGACGTGCAAGAAGAAGATCCAGGGCTCGACGTTCAACAACGTCGATCAGATCCTGGTCACTGCGATTTCCTCCGAGGCCCTCCCTTCCCTGCAGGCCGAGATCACCGAGACCTTGCGCGCGAACCACCGCCTGCAACGGGCCAAATCCGGCGAGTCGATCGACGACTTCTCGATCCGCAACATGGCCGAGATGATGAGCGCGATGACGGCGACGACCGGGATCATGACGTCGCTGCTCGCGGCGATCGCTTCGGTGTCGCTGCTCGTGGGCGGTATCGGGATCATGAACATCATGCTCGTGTCGGTCACCGAGCGGACGCGCGAGATCGGGCTGCGCATGGCCGTCGGAGCCACGAGTCGGGACGTGCTATCGCAGTTCCTGGTCGAGTCGATCGTCTTGTCCGGGATCGGCGGCCTGCTCGGCATCCTGCTGGGCGGCGGCGGCGCGCTGGTCGTGGCGAACTCGATGCACTGGCCCGTGGTCGTTTCCCTGAAGACCATCGCCATCGCGGTGCTGTTCTCGGCGGCAGTCGGCGTGCTGTTCGGGTTTTATCCCGCGTGGCGCGCGAGCCGGCTCGATCCCATCGACGCCCTGCGGTACGAGTAGCGCGCGTCAGTGCATGAACGCCCCGCCGTTCATGTCGAGGCCCTGACCGGTCACGCCGCGTGCGTCGGGTGAGAGGAGCCAAGCGACGAGACCCGCGACATCGTCGGGTTGACTCATGCGCCCGGCGGGAACGGCGGACATGGCGATGCGCTTGGCTTCGTCGAAAGACACGTGCATGCCCGCGGCCATGCCTTCGAGGCCTTCGCGCGCCATCGCGGTGTCGACCCAACCGGGACAGACGGCATTGACCTGCACGTTCTGCGGCGCGAGTTCGGCGGCGAGCGCGCGCACGAGGCCCATCAATCCGGCTTTCGAAGCGCAGTAGCCCGTGTAGCCGGGCACCCCGATGCGCGCGAGGATCGACGCGATCACGACGAGGTGTCGCGGCCCCGCGCTCGAGTCGAGGTGCGCCTCGGCGGCGCGCAGACACGAGTACGTGCCGGTCAGGTTGGTCGAGACGATCTCGTCGAAGCGGTCGCCCTCCCCCGCCGCGTTCGGACCGCCGATCCCCGAGTTCGCGACGAGCGCGAACAGCGGACCTTGCGACTCCCGCGCCCGAGCGAACGCCGCATCGACCTCGCGACGGCGGGTGATGTCGCAGGCGAGGACGAACGGTCGGGCACCGCCCGCGCTCCTCACCATCTCCGCCGTCGACTCGAGCCGACGGATGTCTCGGGCCAGTAGTGTCGTGTGAGCGCCTTCGCGCGCGAGCCGGATCGCGATGGCGCGGCCGATTCCGGTTCCAGCCCCGGTGACGACGACGTGACGGCCCGCGCAACGCTTCGAAATTCCTTCCATGAGCGCAGTCTACGGCCCGCCGGGAGCCTGAGCGCGGACCGAACGCCGCGACCAGTCCCTTACGGCCGTATTTGCAGCTTCCTTCAAGGGGCCGTGGTCATGGCGCCGAAGGGTGCGCATGGCAGAGTCGGTCGAGTGGGCAGGAGTGAAGATGCGAACCATCGAGAAGCAGGATCGGATGCGGGGATGCGCGTGCACGCAGGGGACGGGCAAGCGCCCGCGCGGAGGCTTCACCATGTTGGAGGTGAGCCTCGCACTCACCGTCCTCGTCGTGGCGCTCGTGGCGACGACCGCGTCGAACATGCGCCTGAACTCCCTGCGGCGCAGCAACCGTGAGCGCGTGGTCGCCCACAACGCCGTGCAGTCGATCGCCGAGAGCGTCCAGGCGATCGCGCGCGAAGGCGTCACCGACCCGGGCGGATTCGGCAATCACGTCGTCGCCGCGCTCTCCGCCGGCGGCTCGCTCGGTACGACGTTCGAGGTACCCGAATTGACGCCTGTCGCCGGCGCCACGAGCGTCGGCTCGATCGTCGTCGTCACCGACGAAACGCTGACCGATGCGGCGCTGCAGGCCGAGCTCGGCATGCCCCGCGACTTGAACGGCGACGGCGACGCACTGGACACGAACGTCACGGTGTCGTCGCGCCTGCTGCCCGTCGTGATCACGTTGCGCTGGCACTCGCAATCGGGTGATCACCGCGTCGTCCACCCCCTCTACGTGTTCGGGTACTGACATGCACTCCATCCCGAAGAACGCGCGCTCCGGCTACTCGCTCGTCGAGCTCACCATCGCGGGGACGCTGTTCGCCGTGGTCGTCATGGCCATCGTCTCGGTGACGGCGCGCGACGATTCGCAATCGAAGTCCAGCCTCGCGATCAGCATCGCCGAGACTCGCGCGCAGCAGATGCTCGCGAAGATCGAGGACGAGCTGGTCCACGCCCGCGGCGCTGCGCCCAAGGCGGTGGTCACGACGGCCCTCGCGAGCAGCGATACCAGCGGGCTCGACGTCGATTCGACGCTGGGTTTCCCGAGTTCCGGCACGCTGCTCGTCGACCGCGGCACGGGGGCGATCGAACGCATGAGCTACTCGATGCTCGACGCCACGGGCACGCGCTTCATCGGACTCACCCGCGGACAGCAGTGCACGACCCCCGCCACGCACTCGCAAGGCGCCACGGTGTTGTGGTGCGGCCTCGCAGAGCCGATCCTGCTGCAGACGAATCCGTCGGCGAGCATGTACGACGGGCGCTCGCAGGAGAGCACGGGACCGCTGTTCTTCCGCGGCGACGGCACGGGCTTCAGCTACCGAGTGCCCGTCGATCCGACGGGAGGCACGAACTACCTCGTCGGCGGCGAGGTGCGCTGGGGCGCGGAGATCGCGAACAACCCGAGCGCGACCGGCTGGGCCGCGATCTGGTTCGAGCCCAGCACGACGTACTCGGAGGCCACGCTGCGCTGCGACCTGAACAAGGACGGCGACCTGAACGACGAGTACGACATCGGTCAGTTGCGCAAGCGCACCTGGGACACGAGCAATCCGGCGCTTCCTCCGAGCGAGATCGGCCTCGGTCCGACCGTGCTCGTGCAGGAACGCTGCCGCTACGGCCGTGATCTCGGGAACGACGGCTTCGAGGATCCGATGTTCCTGTGGGACCCGAGCACGAGGCGCTTGCACATCAAGCTGCACGTCCTGGGACTCGGTTCAGCGAACGCGCCCGTGATGCGCGCGGTCGAGACAACGGTGTTCCTCCGGAACGATCCGGAGGGTTGAGGCTGCGTGCGCGATTTGGGGCCAGGGCACGCAGGCGATTCGAGGAGAGAAGGCAGGGATTCCATCATGCGATTCACGTATTCCAGGAGAACAGAGGCGAGCGAAACGGAGCGCGGCTCAGCGTTGATTCCGGCGCTCATGGTCGTGTCGGCGCTCGCCATGCTCGGGCTGTCGATGCTGTCGGCGGGGCTGTCGGGCTCGCGTGTCGTCACGAGCCAGAGCGACGAGTTCCGGCTCACGAGTGCGGTCGAATCCGTCGGCTCGCTGACGGCCGACCACGTGTGGTCGGGCTATCTGCGCTCGCAGGGAGGCGCCGCGAGCACGATCGCGACTTTCCGCACCTACCTGAACTCGATCGGGATCCCCGACGGCGGGGGGAACGCCGCGCACGGCGCGCAGGACGGCGTGAACATGAAGGCGATCGTTCCGCTCGCGGGCGAGAACGGCGGCGAGTTCGACGACGTCGACGTGGACCAGTTGCGGGTAGTGCGCCAGGACGACGGCGAGGCCACGCGGCTCTTCGTGACGGTCTCGGCCGTGACGAAACGCGGCAAGGGCCTCGTCGAGAAACCGCTCTCGCGCGCGGTCCAGCTCGTCTACACGGTCCAGCCGGCTCCGTTCGAGGGCTTCGAGTACGGCATCCTGACGATGAACGTGAACTGCGTCTTCTGCCACACGGTCGTGGACTCGGCGGAGCGCTACTACAACCACGATCCCGCGCTCGTCGGCACGTTCGACAAGGTCAAGGTCGGCACGCTCGAGAGCCTCATGCTGCGCCAGAACCTGCGGCCGGGGATGAGCGACTGGAACGCGGATTCGCTGATCGCCGGTTCGCTCTACGTGCGCGGTCACGCGACCACTCACAACGGCGTGCCGATTTCGAACTGGGCTCTCCCGGGCCTGGCTTTCCACTCGGCGCAGTTCGACGAGTTCGGGAACATCGTCCAGGGCTCCTCGGGATCGGGACTGACGATGACGAACTTCTCGCCCGCGGGCAGCCCGCCACAGCCCGGCGAGAACCTGTACCTGAACTATCCGACGAACTATGCGGACATGACGGACGGCAAACTGCCCGAGACTTTCCCGCCGCCCTTCCCCGACGACGGCGGAGTCGATCCGGCGACGGGAGCGGCGACGGCCGCCGGCGCAGGGAACAAGCGCGTCGATCCGAACGAGTTCTACGCCGCGACGCAGACGGCCGAGGGCTCGATCTCCGGCGGCGTGCTCACTCTGGTCGACGGATCCCAGCCGATCGACTCGAGTTCGCTGCTCTCGAACGCGCTCACGACCGGCAACACGTCGAGCCTCGCGTCGGTGACGAGCGGCAGCGTGGTGCTCACGGGCACGGCGGCCAATCCGATCGTGATCGACGGCACCGTCGCGATCGACGGCGACGTGGTCATCAACGGATTCGTCAAGGGCAAGGGCGTGATCCTCGTCTCGGGCAACATCTACGTCCCGACCGACCTGAAGTACCTCGACGGACACACCTACCAGGACGGCGACGAGCCCGGCAGTCCGTCGGGGCCGGTCACGTTCGGCATCGCCCAGGACGGCACCCAGAATGCGCTGGGGCTCGCGTGCGGCGGCAGCATGATGCTCGGTGACTACCTGGCACCGTCGTCGGGCGTGAGCGCCGAGGAACTCGCGATCGTGACCGGCGGCTCGGACGGCGCGTTCAACTTCTCGCTCTCGGAGGTCTCGCTCTTCAACCGCACGGAGTGGGCGCACACGCAGCAGTACCTGCCGGGCCCGGGCCAGGATCACGCGGATCCCTCGACGTGGACGGTGCCGAATCCCGGCTACATCGCGGACTACCTGCCGCGCTACTACCAGTTCGGCCCCGGCGACGAGATCCCGATCTACAATCTCGGCAACTTGTATTTCGATGCGAGCACGGGCACGTGGCACGGCGATTCCGAAGTGCCGCTCTCGTGGGACACGTCGAAGCTCACGCTCCTCGATCCGAACGACCTCTCCAATCCGGCGCTCTACGATCCGGTCACGGGGGAGCCGCGAGCGGTGATCGCGTCCCTGGCGCCCGCCGACGGCTGGATCAGCGAAGCGATGCTCGAGTCCGCGATCGAGAGCCTCGAGGAGCACCACACGGCGGGCACGCCGATGCAGATCGACGGCCTGCTCTACACCAACAACGCGATCTTCGGCGTCGTCCCGCGTGATGGGCCGATGAAGGGCCAGCTCGTCGTCAATGGTTCGCTGGTGTGCCCGGACCTGGGTCTGCTCGCACCGGGCCACCGGTCGGTCGCGACGGAGGGAACCGCCGCGAACGTGCCGAATTCGCCGTACGCCGTCGGCTTGCGGCTGAACTACGACAAGCGCACGAAGACCATGCTCAACGTGACCAACCCCTACAGCGTGACGATCTCGCGCACGCTCTGGAATCCGATCGCGAACGTCCAGTAGCCCGATCGGCGCGGCATTGAGGGCATCACCGAGCGCACGCTCAGTGGTGCCCTTGTGCTTCCAGCCAGCGCTCGGCGTCGATCGCGGCCATGCACCCGGATCCCGCTGCCGTGACGGCCTGGCGGTAGACCTTGTCCTGCACGTCGCCGCAGGCGAACACGCCCGGCACGTTCGTGTAGGTGCTGCCGGGCCGCACCTTGATGTACCCGGTGTCGTCGGTGTCGATCTGACCCTGGAACACCTCGGAGTTCGGGCTGTGGCCGATCGCGATGAAGAGGCCGTCGCACGCGACTTCGCTCACCTCGCCGTTGCGCGTGTCCTTCACGACCACGGCTCGAACCTTCTTCTTGCCTGGAACGGAGAGGATGTCGGTCACTTCCTTGTAGAGCAGCCAGTCGATCTTCTTGTTGGCGCGCGCGCGCTCCAGCATGATCTTGCTCGCACGGAATTCCTCGCGACGGTGAACGACGGTCACGCGCGCGGCATGGCGCGTCAGGAAGTTGGCCTCCTCCATCGCGGTGTCGCCGCCGCCCACGATGAGCACGTGCTTCTCCTTGAAGAACGCGCCGTCGCACGTGGCGCAGGCCGACACGCCATGGCCCATCAGGTCCGTCTCGCTTGGGAGGCCGAGCAGCTTCGCGCTCGCACCGGTGGAGATGATCACGCTCTTCGCGCGGAAGGCGTCGAATTCGGTCTTGATCGAGAACGGGCGCTTCGAAAAATCGACTTCGACGACCTGTTCGAAGCGGATGTCGGTGCCGAAGCGCGCGGCTTGCGCCTGGAAGTCCTCCATCATCTTCGGCCCCATGATGCCTTCGGGATAGCCGGGGTAGTTCTCCACGTCGGTGGTGATCGTGAGTTGACCGCCGGGCTGCAGCCCCTGGAACAGGAGCGGCTTCAGGTTGGCCCGCGCCGCATAGATCGCCGCGGTGTAACCGGCCGGGCCGGAGCCGATGATGATGACTTCGCGAACTTCGCTCATGGTGTCGAGGGGTGCTCTTTCGAAAGGGGGCCTTGAGTGTAGTAAGGCGGACGCGCGCTTTCCCGAGACCGCGAAATAGAGGAGCATCCGCGCCTCTTTCCTCGGCCGACGCGATGACCCCGTCACTCCCCCTCTCTCCCTCGTGAGCCCCCGCACATCCATCCATCAGTGGGTGCAGGGCCCCCTCCACGAGCTGGCTCGCGACCTGCGGACGGCCGCGCGGAAGGCGCTGATCGACGCCATCGAGCGGGGCGAGACCAGCGCACTGATGAGGCCGCATTCGATCGGCGCGGGCGACGTCACCTACGGCATCGACGTGCCCACGGAGCAGGTGCTCGATCGCTGGCTTTTGGCCACGGCCCGGCGCGAACCGATTTCACTCCTCACCGAGGACGCCGGCTGGCGGCACCGCGGTCCCAACGGTCACGGCGGCGTGCGTGAACTCCCGGGCTTCGATCACGGCGGGGTGCGGATCGTCGTCGATCCGATCGACGGCACGCGCAACCTGATGGCCGACGTGCGCTCGGCGTGGAGCGTGATCGCCATCGCCGGCCCGGGGGATCACGAGCCGCGGATGAGCGACGTCGAGGGCGGCGTGCTGGCCGAGATCCCCGACTCGCGCGGCGGCGAAGCGCGATTGTTCCGCGCGACGAGCGACGGCCGTGTGCGCTTGTCCATCGAGAGCGTCGACGGAACCCTCGTGCGACAGGACGGCATCTGGCAGTGCGACGACGACGGTCGGGTCGACAACGGCTACTTCCCGTTCTTCCGCTACAGCCACGACATGCGTCCCGAGATCGCGCGCATCGAAGCAGCCTTCTTCGAGCGCCTCGAACGCCTCGAGGGCGCGGACATCCGCACGTGCTACGACGATCAGTACATCAGCAACGGCGGCCAGCTCGCGCTCGTGACGCTAGGCACCTATCGCATGATCGCCGACCTGCGCGCCCATCTCGCGAGGCAGCGGGGCAAGCCGACGCTCACGTGCAAACCCTACGACTGCGCGGGCGCGATCCTCGTGGCACGCGCGGCCGGCGCCGTGGTGACGGACGTCGGCGGAGGCGAGCTCGATTTCCCGCTCGACGTCTCCACGCCGGTCAGCTTCGTCGCCTGGGCGAACCGCGCGACGCGCTCACGCCTCGAGTCGCACCTGAACGCGCTGCTTTGACCCGGCGAGTACGGCTCCAGGCACCGTGATCCGTCAGAGCGGCCGATCCTTGGCCACGTCGAAGCGCGTCAGCATCCGGCCGCCGAGCCAGATCAGCGCGGCGTCCACCGCGAGAGCGAGCACCCAGGCGATCGCCGAGGCCCACCACCAGGCCGAATCGCCGCCGCCCTGCTCCTCGACCAGCCAATGCACGCCGTAAGCGGGCAAGAGCACGAACAACGCGATGATCCCGCCCAGCACGCCACGCAGGATCACGAGAAGCATCGACCGGCCCATGTTCTGCAGCGCGCCCTCCTCGCCGGGCGTGTAGCGGATCGGCGAGAACAGGAACACGGCGTTGTCGAGCGCGACCCAGGTCAACGTGGCGATCGGCTGGAACGCGAGCACCCCGATCAACGCGGGATGGTACACCCCGATCCACAACGCCCGACCGAGCACCGCGAGGAAGAGCATGCCCGAGACGAGCACCACCTCGGGCAGGATCGTCGCCAGGAACAGCAGCGACGGGCGCAGCGGCCACGTCTTGACGCGATCCATGATGTCCAGGTCCATGCGGAAGTCGAAGCGCAGCCCCGCGCACATGTACAGCGTTCCGACCCCGGCGATCAGGTACGAGCCGTGGAGCAGCATCTTCTCCGCGTCGCGGTCCCGCGTGATGGCCGTTCCGAGGATCGTCAGGAACGTGATGATGCCGCCCGAGATGAGCAGGGTCCCGCGCGACTTGCGCACGATCGACGCGGTCTTGTTCCAGGCCACGGCGCCGAACGGGCCACGACCGAACAGCCATGGCACGCGCCAGCCGATCGTCGCGCGCGTGACGTTGCCACGCGTCGGGTCGAGATTGCCCTTGCGCATCCGACTGATCCGCTTGGCGACGTCGGCCGAAGTCGCCAGCGAGAGCTCGCGGTAGTCGACGCCGATTAGCGCGA
>JBGATY010000151.1:0-9280 GCA_044228955.1 Planctomycetota bacterium
GGTGCGTTGTCGTCCCTGCGCTGGACCCTTGTCCGCGGCGGACTCAACGCGCGCGGCAAGGACGAGGCTCCCGTGGCCTCCGCGGACTGGGATGGAGCGCTGAACTCCTGGGCGCCGGTCTCGTATGAGGCCATGGGGCGCTGGATGCTCGAGGAGGCCGTGGCCAATGAGTTCGTTCGAGCCGCACCGCTCGTGTCGCGGCGCCGCAGGTGAACCCAGGCGCTGAGTGGTCCAGAGCATCGTCCCAGCGCATGACCAGCAGCCGTCGCTCGACGCCCTCTCTGCTGAATCTGGCCGCTCCGTCGGGCGACGCAGGCGAAGTGGATCGAAACCTGGCCAAACAGCTCGCGATGTTCGCGGGCGATGGGAACGTGAGTTCCACACCGCCCGCGAACGACACGCTCTCCGAGTGAGCGATTGGCATGACCCGTCCCCGGGTCACGCCGTGCAAGTCAGGGAATCCAGGTCGTGGCTACGGCTGAAGTCAGGTTGAACAGCCCTCCCCCGCATACTGCTCCGACATCGCGGTACCAGCCCTGGTAGTAGCGCACCGAACCTGGGGAGACATTCGTGGGAACGGTATTCACGACGGCCTGACCACTTCCATTCGCGAAACCGACCGCCAGTCGGCTGATCGTCCCGCCGATGCACAAGAGGCCATCGCCGAAGGTGAGGCCGAGGCCGAAGTTGAATTGACCCGTGCCTTGGAACATGAGCACCGCGCCCCCGGGCGTGAGCGCGTTGCCTTGGATGCGCACGGTCGCGGCGGAGACCGAGGTTGTGTCGATCACGGTGACGACAGCGCCTTGACCGGTCGAATTGCGGCAACCGTTGCTGCTCGCGGACGACGAGTTCCCGCATGGACACGGATTCACGTTCCCGGCCTCCGTGAACCCGAAGCAGAAGCGCGTCGCGAGCAAGCCGGACGAGGAAGGAGTCATGAAGCGCGTCGTGAGCAGGTCGCCGTCCGTGCCGATCGTTCCGCCGAGGGAGTCCGTCGAGTTCCATGCCGTGATGAAGTGGCCCGTGCCGTCGGAGACGATGCGCGGAAACGTGTCCTGACCCGCGTCGGTGGCTGCGTTCGTGTTGACGGTGGTCGGCGTGCTCCACGTGAGGCCGAGGTCGTCGCTGAGCGCTCCGACGATGTCGCGATCGCCGCCGCCAGTCGCGCGCTCCCACACGCAGACGAAGCGGCCCAGCTGATCCGCGGTGATCGACGGATTCTCGTCCGCGTCGATCCCGGAGCTGTCCGTGGCCGCATTCGTGTTGAGAGCAGCCGGCGCGCTCCAAGTCGTCCCGCCGTCTGTGCTGCGAGCGAACAGGATGTCGGTGTCGCTGCCCAGCGCTCCGCCGAACGCGTTCTCGGCCGTCCAGGTCGTGATCCACGTGCCGCTGGCGTTGTCGACGGCGATCGACGGCCGGGAATCCTGCGTCAGCGAATCGGCGAATGCGGTCGTGTTCAACGCAGCCGGAGCGCTCCACGTGACGCCGTCGTCGGTCGAGCGTGCGAACAGGATGTCGCCTTCGCCCCCGATTGTCCCTCCCAGCGTGCTGGTGGAGAGCCACACGGCCACCCACACCGAGAGACCGTTCGTCGCGAGTTGAACCTGCGCATCGCGACCGTCGTCCGTGGCGGCGTTCGACTGGAGCGGCGCGGCCGGAGACCAGGCCGGACCGCCGTTGCCCGTCGTGCGCGAAAACCAGATGTCGGTCTCGGCGCCGACGTGGTTGCGCTGCCACGCGACTACGGAGGTGTTGCCGGAAGCTGCGACGTACGGCAGGCGATCGTTCACCGTGTCGACTCCGGTCGTGAAGCCGACCGCGAACGGATTCACCCAACTCGAGCCGTCGGAGTTCCCGTTCGCCGAGAAGATGTCGTACGTGCCGTTCGGGCTCATGAAGGTCGACGCCCACACCATCATGTAGCCGCCCGACTTCGACGCGACGGAGGGCTCCACGTCGATGGCCGCGCCGTCGGGAGCGATGAGCGTCGGAATCGCGAACGGAGGCGTCCACGTGGCGCCCTTGTCGCGGCTGATCGTGAAGTAGATGTCGGTATCTCCGCCGCCGCCCAAGGCCGGGTCGTTCGACGAGAATCCCGCCATCAAGGTGCCCGTGCTCACGCGCGACGCGAGTGTGAGCCCGTTGTCGAGGCTCGCATCGGATGCGCCGTTCAGGTTCTGGAGCTTGGGCGGGACGAGCGGCGTCCCGAGCTGCGCTCTCGCCGGCCCCGTCAGCACGAGCCCGAAGGACGACGACAGTGCCAAGAATGCCAGGGACGTGCGCGGAAGGGGCATGGGGACTCTCGCGGCCGGGTCGGCCGCGCCTCGATCTTTGGCGGGAGCGTGACGGGAGCGATGACCACCGTCCTGGTGCTTGTCCGCGCCGTTCGGGCGGATTTCAGCGCGTTCAGCGCTTTCCTTGCATTGCGCAAGATGCCGCCGACCGGGTCTCCCGTCGCAGGTTGCGCGGCGGGGAGACGGGCGCGGGCTGCGACGATGCTCGCCCGTCTCGTGCGCCTCGGTATCGGGAGTGGAACCGTCGCGAACTACGGACTCGTGTCGCCGCCCGGACCGGCCGGCGCGAGGAGGTCACCCGTGAGGTTCGTCTGGTCGACGAAGTAGGGGATGTCCGACATGCCGTACGTGCCGATGGTCTCGTCGAGCACGGCGATGATCGAAGGGTTTGCGATCTGGGTGGTCGTCGACGAGGCCGTCGAGCCGCGGATGCGCATCCATCCCGTTTCGACGCCGGGCGCGCCGACGAGCGCGCCCTGACCGCCGCCGGCGGTGAGGAGGGTGTTGTCGAAGAGGTTGTCGATGCCGGTGAGCGGATCGCCGTGCGGCGCCGTCTTCGACAGCGGAACCTTCGTCCAGCAGCGCCACCGGTACTGCGTCGAGTAGACGTTCTCGTAGTCGTCGTAGACGAGGAAGTTCGCCGTGGCCAGGAAATCGTAGCGGCCGGTCAGATTGATCAGCACGAGCTCGCTTCGGCGCCCGTTGCCTTGGCCGAAAAAATGCGGGATCAGGACTTCGTTCCAGGTCTTCTCGTACTCGACGCCGTTCAGGTCGCGCACGCCGTCACCGTCTTGATCGGTCGGGCCGCCGTCCGCTGTAGCAAACGTGCCGGCCTTGAACCCGATCGGGTCGTACGAGTAGTTGAAGGCCGTGATGCCGTTGAGTTGCATCTGGCTGCCGATGAGCCAGTCCCACTTGATGGCGGCGAGGCTCTGGGCGTCGACGGCGTAGACGTAGAGGAAGCCCCTCGTGGACGCGAAGTTGTGGAATCCGGCGATGACCGTGACGAGGTCGTTCGGCGTCAGTGGTTCGAAGGCGTCCGTTTCTTGACATGTGGCGCCGTCGATGTAGACGAAGTGCGCCTTGATCGCCGGCGCAGAGGGCCGAGCAGGCAAACCTGTTTTCGTGTTGGCCACGGAGATGACCGTGTAGACGCCCGGGTGGCTGTCGTACTCGGGGAAGAGCAGCAGGGACGAGGGGCTCTCGGCGCCGGCGCGCGCGACCGTCGCGAGGCTCGCGACCGAGACAAGGGTGAAAAGGACTCTCGAAAGCATGGTGATTCCTCCAAGGGGCGAGGTGCCGGCAGGGGTGAAGTGCAGCAACTTCGGAAGGCAGCCCGAAGGTTCGATTCGTGCGGCGTTGCAAGGATCGGTGCCCGATCGTGCGCCTTTCCCGTCCGCGTTCGGCGAGCGACACGGGCGATTGGTGCGGCGCACGAGTTCTTCGCGTAGGCGGCACGTGCTGCTCGCGAGGAATGGCGACTGGTTCGAGTCTTCACATTCCTGCCCGCCTTGTTCCAGACGATTCCGGGTGGACCCTGGCATGTGTCGGCGCTGCGCCTCGAATTTGGGAAATTGTCCCAGCCGTTCGTGGGGCGCTTCGGCCTCGAAGCCGCGCCTGACCAGACCGCGGCACAGCTCCCCGACCATGAACGGCCGGCGCCACAGCCAACATCCCGTGCCGGCGCGAGCGGTCCGGCGGGAACCCGCCAAGCCCTCGATCGTGCCGGTCTTGGCCGCTTCGTTCGCATGGAGGCCGTTGCAGGCGGAGAGCATGGCGCAGTGACGAGGACGACCGCCAGGGGTAGCGGCCGAGTCGCGCCAGGAAACGATCGACGAGGCCTCCGAACCACCCTCGCTTCCGCCGTGAATCGAGACCAGCGGTCGCAGCGGCTCGCCTCCGCGACCGACGCAGCGGCGCGGCGCACCGCGGAGGGCCCCTGTTCGGGCACATGGGCGGACACTCTCCGCGCACAACGGATTTTCCACCAAGGTCTCCGAGGCGTTTTCCCGTGGAGGGGTCGGGTGGGGCGCGTCGTCCCGCTCGCCACTGAACCTTCCGCCTGGAACACGACCATGAAGAGCCTCCATCCGACCCTGTCCGCGAGCCTGTGCGCGGCAGTCCTCCTCGTTCCGACTGCGTACTCGGCCGACGGCGCCACGAAGCCCGTCGTGCTGCAGCCGGACAGGCCCGATGTGAAGACCGTCGCGATCGCGCCAGTGAAAGCGCCAGCAGCCGTGCTGCCGCCCGCCGATTTCCTGTCGGCCACCGAGACACGCGCCGAGCGCACGTCGTCGAGGACCGGTAACCCGAGCTTCGACCTCGCCGACCACATCGTGTTCGACGAGCGGCCCGAAGGTCTGTGGGCGCTGGCGCGCGGCTGGAAGGCGCAGTTTCGCACGGACGGCACGACGTTCACGCCCTTCTTCGGCTCCGACGCTCCGCGCAGCGCGCCGATCACCTTCGCGTTGCAGAGTGCGACGGCGGGAGAGCGCATTCTCGCTGTCACGGGTTCCGACGTGTCACGCATCGGCAACGACGTGCGCATCGAACGCGGCGAAGTGGACGAGGGCTACACCGCTCGCCCCGAGGCTCTCGAGCAGCTCTTCTTCGTCGACGAACGTCTCGACGCCGATCTGCGTCTCGCGATCGGCGTGACGGGTGACTACACGCTCTCGCAGGACAAGGACGGCATCCGCTTCGAGAACGAGCTGGGCTCCGTCCGCTACGGACGGGCGCGCGCGATCGATGCCAGCGGCAATACCGTCGACGTCGAGGAGCACCTCGTCGATGGTGGGATCGAGTTGATCGTGCCGGGGACATGGCTCGCGCGTGCGAGCTACCCCGTGACCGTGGATCCGCTCATCGGGAGCTACCACCTCTCGACGACCGCCGGAGCGCACGTCGTCGCGAACGACATCGCGTTCGACGGCCTCGCCGGCGTGCAGGCGGTCGTCTACTCGCGCACGTTCGACTTCGTGGACAGCGACGTCCTCGTGCAGCTCGCCGATCACAATGGACCGGTCGGCTCGCCGATCGCGATCGACGTGTCGCAGGTCTGGTGGGGAGCGGCCAGTGTCGCGTTCAATCGCGTCGGCGCGTGTTTCCTGGTGGCGAGCCAGGTCCTGGCGGTCGGCAATGACTACGTCATCATGACGCGTACGGTCCAGGCCGCGACGAGCATCGTTGGCGCGCCGACCATGTTACCCACCACGACTGGTCAACAGATCCGGCCGGTGATCGGCGGGGACCCGAGCACCGTTGCGCCGTCGTATTTCTTCGTGGCTTACGTGCGCGTCTACAGCTCGAGCGACCAGGACGTGTTCGGCCAGCTCGTCGGCTCGAACGGCACGCCGGTCGGCACGGCCATTCCGCTCGACAACAGCGTCAACACGCTCGACTCGCACCTCTCGATCTCCAAGTCGGACGGCATGGGCAGTTATCTGACGCAGAAGTGGGCCCTCGTGTGGGAGCGTCCGTACAGTCCGTCGGACGTCGACATCTACGGCATGGAGATCGACTGGAACGGGTCGGTCGTCAAGCCGACGTTCGCGATCAACACGTCGAGTTCGAGCGATACGTCGCCGTTCGTGTCTTCGCCCACCGACGAGCGGCTCGGCTCGCGCCACTATGTTGCGACGTTCCTGCGCGAGATCACGACCCCGAGTTTCTCGATGCAGACGATGGCAGACGTGATCGGCGACGGCGTCGTGCTGCACCAGCTCGACATCGACGCGGCACGCGGGTTCAGCGGACGGCGCTTCGAGCCCGTCGTCGACTGCGACGGTCGGGGCTTCGCTGTCGCGGCGTACGACGGCGACAACGGTGTCGTGTCCGATATCGAACTTTCGTACCTGTCGCTCGTCGACGGGCACCTCGAGTACGACCCGACATTTCCGCTGATGCTCGCCTCGACCGCGGACTTCGATGTCTTCCCGCATGTGACGGCGGAGCACTCCGGCGGCTCGACGTCGACGAACTTCGCCTTCGCGTGGACGCGCTACACGAACCAGTTGCAGAATGCCTACCTCGAAGGCGCCGTCTTCGAGGGCCCCGTCGGCGGACAGGTCATGAACTACTGCGCCGGCTACCTCGGCACTTGCCCGTGCGGCAGCACGCCGAACAGCGTGGGCGGCTGCTCGAACTCGGCCGACGCGGCGGGCGGCGTGCTCGTCGCGGCAGGTGACGCGGCGGTCTCGGCCGACAGCCTGCAACTTCAAGCGCTCGGCATGCCGAGCAACACGGCCGCGCTGTTCTTCCAGGGCACGGCGACGCAAGCCAACGGCTTCGGCACGCCCTTCGGCGACGGGCTCCTGTGTGTCGGCGGCACGATCGTGCGCCTGGGCGTGAGGTTCGCGAGCGGCGGCTCGGCGTTCCATCCGGCCGCGGGCGAACCGTCCCTGTCAGTCCAGGGCTTGATCCCGGCCACGGGCGGCGTGCGCTACTACCAGGCCTGGTTCCGCGACGCCGCGAACTTCTGCACGAGCGCGACGTTCAACCTCACGGATGCGCTGCGCATTGCGTGGGTGATGTAATTGCGGAGTCGACGCACGCGGCGCGGGGTTCCGTCCTTCGGGGCGGAGCTCCGCGTCCCGTTTCGGCAACCGGCGCGAGGAATCGCGATCAGCGAGCGGTCGGCGCGAGTCCACGCTGCGAGCGTTGACCCGCCGCGTTGCCCTCGATCTCACGGTCGTATCGGCGCAGATCCCATTCGCGCACCTTGCCGTCGTCGTAGGCCACGCGCAGCACGTTGCCGTCGCGCACGATCGCGATGTTTCGACATGGGCCCGCATGCGGATCGAGCGCAACGAGGCACTCGGCGACGTCCGGATCCCAGAAGCGAACCGTGCCATCGGCCGAGTTCGTCGCGAACAGGCGAGAGTTCGGCACCGGCACGATGCCGTAGACCTGCAGCGCATGGCCCTCCAACGTCCGGACGAGTTCGCCCGTCGCGGCACGCCAGATCTGCACGCGTCCGTCCCACGTGCCGACGAACAGCAACTCGTCTTGCGGGTCGAACACCAGCGACGCGATGCTGCGGCCCGTATCGATCTCGCGCAGGAGTCTCGTCGAGGACACGTCCCAGATGCGCAGTTTCCGGCCGCGGTGACCCGAAGCCAGGCGCAGGCCGTCACTCGTGAAGCACAACTTGTCCGCGACCGGCCCGTCCTGGTTGAACCTCACGCGCGTCTCGCCACTCTTTCGGTCGAGGATCTGGAGCGCATGATCCTCGGTCGACACGACGAGCAGGGCGCCTCCGGGCTGATAGCGCAACATGGACACGTGCTGACCGAAGTTCCGCTCGAACAGCGTTTCACCGGTGTCCATCCGCCACGCGCCGACGCGTCCGTCCTCGACCGCCAGGGCCATCGAGCTCGATGCGTCGTCGATCGTGAGCGCCGTGTATTCTCCGGAGAGTCCGTCGATCGAACGCAGCTTCCGCGCGCTATCGAAGTCGATCAGGTCCATGCGACCGTCGCCGTAGCGCGCGAGCGCGATCGATCCTTTGCTGAGCAATGCGAGCTGTCGGCTCCCCGCGACCGGGAGCTCCACGAGGTGCATCGCGGCCTGCGGGTCCAGCTCAAAGACGCGCAACATGCCGCTCGGCTCACCGGACACGAAGTGCTTCCCATCGGCAGCGAACACGGAAGCAAATGCCGGCAGGGCCAGACTCTCCTGCGCCGCGAGCGCGCCGTCGTCGCCCACTTTCCACAGGTCGATGCCGTTCGAGTGGGTCGAGAGCAGGCGTTTGCCGTCCTGCGAAAACGTCACGCCGCGCACCATGCCGTTGTCGGGCTCGACGCGCGCGAGCTCATGGTGCGATTCGACATCGTGAATCGCCAACGCACCGCGTTCGGTCCCGGACGCGATCCGGCGATCGCGAGGATCGATGCACACGGCCATGACCGGATCCGGTCCGGGAGGCCACGCGAACGTTTCGCGATGCGCTTCCACGTCGAGGACGTGCACGGCGCCGTCCTGTCCCGCCGCGGCGATCCAACGTCCCGAGACGTCGACGGCCAGTCCATTCGCCCTCTGCGCCGTCGTCGACACGCGGCCGAGTTCATGACCATCCTTCGTATCCAGGAGCAACACGGTGGATCCCACGCCTCCGACCACGAGCAGCTCCCGATCGCGCGCCGTCGCGGCGGCAAGAAGCGCCGACAACTCGACTGTCTCGGGCACCTGAATGCGCCAGATCTCGCGGTGATTCGCGACGTCGAACGCCGTGACCTTGCCGCCCATCTCGACCGAGAAGAGCCTTGATCCGTCGCCGCTGAACGTGATCACGGTCAGGAAGCCCTCGACGGGCAGCGTGTCGACCGTCGTGCCCGTCTCCCAATCCCACAAGCGCACCGTGCGGTCGTGCGAACCGGTCGCCAGGTGCTTCCCATCCGCGGACACCGCGATGTTCAGCACCGAATCGGTGTGCCCCGGCAAGGACCGCACGCAGGGGAAGCGCGAGTAGAGATCCCACAGCGCCCAATGCGAATGCGACGACGGCTGGCGCAGGTGTTCGTCCCACAGGAGCTTCTCGGCCCCCGGCAGATTGTTCGACCGGCCCAACAGGCGCCCGCGCTCGATCCGCGAGGAGCGCAGGGCGTTCGACAGGTTGGTCGCATCGCGATCCGCCCGGCGCTCCGCAAGCTTGGCCGTGATCGCGAACGCGATGAGCGACACCAGCGCGACGACGATCGCCGCCGTCAAGCCCGGGCGCCGCGCGATCTGTCGACGCAGCACGTACAGGCTCGAATCCTGCCGCGCCGCGATCGGGTCCCCGTCGAGCCAACGCTTCAAGTCGGCCCCGAAATCCGCGGCCGACTGATAGCGGCGCTCCTTGTCCTTGGCGAGCGCGCGCGCCGTCATCGCCTCGAGATCACCGCGCAAGCGTTTCGAGAGAGTGCCCAGTCGCGGCGGCTCCTCGTCGCGGATCGCGAGCAGCATCTGCGGGAGGCTCTTCTCGTCGACCGGATGCGGCAGGC
>JBGATY010000152.1:0-9215 GCA_044228955.1 Planctomycetota bacterium
AAGAAGTTCGCCTGGCTCCGAACTCGACCACCCGCAGCGCCGGACATGAGGCTGGCGGGGCGTGGAGGACGAGCGCGGCCACGTATACTGCGCGGCCCCCCAACGACGAGGACCTCCATGCCCCGACCCGACGGCCGCAATTCCGGCGATCTGCGCCCCATCTCGTTCCAGCGCGGCTTCACGAACCGCGCACCCGGATCGGTGCTCGCGACCTTCGGCAACACGAAAGTGCTCGTGACCGCGATGGCCACCGACGGCGTGCCGCCCTTCCTCCAAGGCCGCGGCAAAGGCTGGTTGACGGCCGAGTACGCGATGTTGCCCTCGTCGACCGACTCGCGCAAATCGCGCGACCGCGTCCATTCCGTCGACGGCCGGTCGGTGGAGATCCAGCGCCTGATTTCGCGCTCCATTCGCGGCGTGATGGACCTCGCGCAGCTCACGGAGCGAACGATCTGGATCGACTGCGACGTCATCCAGGCCGACGGCGGCACGCGCACGTGCGCGATCAGCGGCGCGTACGTCGCGTTGCACGATCTCCTGATGCACATGGACGGGAAGCGCGTGTTGCGCGGCTGGCCGCTCAAGAGCCCGATCGGCGCCGTCTCGGTCGGCGTGGTGAACAAGGAAGTCGTCTGCGACCTCTCCTACGTGGAAGACAGCAAGGCCGAGACGGACATGAACCTCGTCATGACGGGCGAGGGCAAGTTCATCGAGGTGCAGGGTTCGGCGGAAGGCGCCGCGTTCGATCGCGGTGAGCTCGATGCGATGCTGGAGATCGGCGCCGCCGCGATTCGTCGCATTTTCGAGGCGCAGAAGGCGGCTCTGGCGGCGCCGAAATAGCCGGGGCATGAGGCTCCTCGTCGCGAGCGGCAACCAGAAGAAGTTGCGCGAGCTGACCGCGCAGCTCAGGCACCTGGACGTGGCGATCGTGACGCCGAACGACGTCGGTGGCCTTCCCGACGTCGTCGAGGATCAGCCGACGTTCGCCGGAAACGCCGCGAAGAAGGCCGCCTCGGCTGCTCGTGCGAGCGGACTGTGGGCCCTCTCCGACGACTCGGGGCTCGAAGTCGAAGTGCTCAACGGAGCGCCAGGAGTCCTGTCGGCGCGCTTCGCCGGCGCTCACGGGGACGATGCGGCCAACAATGCGCTCCTGCTCGAGACACTGAAGGACGTTCCGACCCACCAGCGCGGAGCACGCTTCGTTTGCGCGCTGGCCCTCGCTCGTCCCGACGGCACGATCGCCCTCGAGATCGAAGGCACGGCGACCGGTCGCATCCTCGACACTCCGCGCGGCGCGCACGACTTCGGCTACGACCCGGTCTTCCTGTTCACCGAGCCAGGCTTCGCCGAGACGAACCGCGGCTTCGCGGAACTCGCTCCGGAGGAAAAAGCGCGCGTGAGCCATCGCGGTCGCGCACTGCGCGAGTTCGCGCTGCGCCTCTCGGGAGTCATCGCGGATCGCGGGGATTCACCCTAGTTCCAGCCCAGGCCTAAGCGCGAAGGATGCGCGATTCCGGGCCTGCTGTCCCGTCGTCCGCTTTCTTCGTTCGTGAACGGCACGAATGAACCCGTGCGGCACACAAACCTGCGGCAGTCCCACACAGCCTCGATTGGAGCCGCGCCTGCTTCACGATTCTCCGTGGCTTGGCCGCGTACGACGCGGCGGACATGGAGGCCGGCATGCGCGCCGTCCTCGACCAGCACTGATCGACATCGGCATCCATCGCCACGCGCACTTCGAAGGCGATGAGCCGGCGCTCGTGCGCATCGAATTCGGCGAGATCGAAGCGGCGCGACGCCTGACGGAAAGGGACGACGGAGGACCGCGCGGGTCGCAGGACCGGGCCGCGGCGCTGCTGCGAACGGACGTCGAGCCGAGTCGGCACCGATCCGCTCGCGGACGCAGTCCGCGTCTAACGCTTCCCGCGCGAGAGTCGCAGTTCGGCGGCTCGTTCCGCCAGGCCGGCTCGCTCACAGGCCTCCGCGAGGCGGCCGACCAGTTCGCCCCGTTCGGGATCGCTGCCCTGAAAGCGCGACAGCGCCGCGTCCAAGAAGCCGATTCCCTCGGCCACCGCTCCCTCCTTTGCGAGGAACGTCCCGTAGGCATCCTCGGTGTCGGCACGGACTCGTGAGTTCTCACTCAGGCGCCGGCCGGCGAGTTCGAGGGCCTCCTCGAAACCGCTGCGCGCAACCGACGGCAGGTGCGCTGCGAGCGCCGCGCGAGCGCGCAGGTTGAGCAGCACGCACAGGCGCTCGGGGCTCGTCTTCGGTTGCGCGCGCAGCCCATCGAGCGCAGCGGTGGTGACGTCGAAAGCTCGTGCCGGCTGTCCCAGCTGCATCAGGCAGCTCGCGTAGTCCTCCACGAGGTTCCAGGTCGTGGGGCCATTTGCGCCGTTGGCTCGCACACGGCGCGCGAACAAGTCACCGTAGAAACAGCAGGCTTCGTCGAAGTCCCCGTCCAATCTCGTGACCGCGGCCAGGTTGGCCAGCGTGAGCAGCACGTCCGGATCGAGCGGATCGAGCTTCCGCGACTGCACCGCCAGGACTCCTTCGAGGATGTCCGCCGCCGCGCCGAATTCCTTCAGCCCGCTGCACGAGACGGCCAGCGAGTTGGCGCAATTGAGTGTGCTCGGATGCTCGGGCCCCAGGCTGGAGAGGTAGCCCGCGTACGCTGCGCGCAGCACTTCGTTCGCGCGCTCGAACCGATTGGCACGGTAGAGGTTCATCCCCAGCGCGCTGCGCGCCTCGAGCGTCCCGATAGCCAGGGGCCCGAGGCGATCGACGCGCGATTGCAGCACTTCCTCGAGCTTCGCCAAGCCCTCGTCGACGCGGTTCAACGCGATCAACGCCTGCCCCCAGCGCGCCCAACGCGCCTCGCTCTGCGCGTGGTTCGGACCGTGCAGGCGTCGCGTGCCCTCGGCTGCGCGCCGAGCCAGTTCTTCGGAGCGCTGCGGGTCCTTCTGCTCGCGCAGCACCCAGGCCAGGCTGCTCACGATGCCCAGCGCCGATTCCGAATCCGGTCCGAACCGACGCTCGTACGAGGCCAGCAGGGACTCGTAGATCTGGCGGGCCTCGTCGAAGCGGCGCTGCGCGACCCGCACCTCGCACAACTCGGTGCGCGCGAGCGAGGTCGTGTAGTGTTCGGGTCCGAGGAGCCGCTCGCAATCCGAGAGCAGGTCTTGAACCGCTCGTCCGGCTTCCTCGACCTTGCCCTGCTTGCGCAGCGCCCGACACAGCAGCATGCGCGCTTCGAGCAGATCCCTGTTGTCGGCTGCAGCGATGCGCTGCAGCGTGTCGACGCTCTGAGCGAGCTCGCGAGCCGCCTCTTCGTAGCGCAGTTGATGGAGGAGCATCTCGCCCAGCGTCATGCGCCACGCCGGTTCGCTCGAGGCCAGGTCTCGATCGGACAGCGCGGCGGTGGCGTGGAACCGTTGCGCGCGCGCGAAGGCCTCATCCGGGCGACCACGGAGTGCGTCGGCCACGCAGGACATGCGCTCCATCTCGTCCAGCTGGTCGGGCGGCAGTACGCCGCCGCGCGCCACGGCATCGCGGACCTTGCCGGCCTCGAGCAGGAACTCGTCCCACAGCGTCATCGAGTAGTACGCCCGCCCCAGCGCGCAGCGCAACGCGGCCTCGATGCTCGGATCCTTCGTGCCGCGCTCGTCGAGCGCGCGCGCGGCGGAATCGAGCACGTCCGCCAGGCGGACGTCGCGCCCGGATGTGTCGAGATCCTCGACCCTGAGCCAACTCGACTGCAGCTCGAGCATTTCGCGCTTGGAGTCGAGCTCCAGCGCGAGCTCACGCGCGCGCTGGTTGGCCGCAGATTCCGCGGTCTCCGCGCGCTCCTTGAGCGCGAGCGCATGATTGCGCGCCACGATCGAGGCGATGAGTCCCGTGACGAGCAGCAGCACGATCAAGACCCCGGCGCCCACGCCGACTTTGTTGCGCTGCGCGAACTTGCGCAGGCGATAGGCCGCGGACGGCGGCCGCGCCAGTACGGGTTCGCGCCGCAGGTAGCGCTCGAGGTCCGCGGCCAGCGCCGCGGCCGTTGCGTAGCGACGCTTGGGATCCCGTTCGATGGACGTGGCCACGACGACCGCAAGGTCGCGGCCGACCGCGTGATTCAGGGCGCGCACGTCGGACGGCTGGTCGCTGAGCACGGCGTGGTACAGCGCCGCCGGCGTGGGCGCGTCGAAGGGGCGTCGCAGCGTCAGGCACTCGTAGAGGCTCACGCCCAGCGCGTAGATGTCGCTTTGCGCATCGGGCCGCGCTCGCTCGCCGCCGACGATCTCGGGCGCTATGTACGCCGGAGTGCCCGCCGTGTCGCCGGTGCGCGTCAGGGTCTGGCCCTCCGAGACTTCGGGAATCGCCAGACCGAAGTCGAGCAACACCGGGTTGCCGTCGGCGCCGACGATGATGTTCGATGGCTTCACGTCGCGATGAACGACGCCTTGTTCGTGCGCGGCCTGCAGCGCGCGCGCCACCTTGGCGATGCACTCGACCACTGCGTCCACGGCATCGGTACCGCTCGTGCGCGTTCTCGGCAATCGCGCGCAACTCGCGTGACCGTCGCGCGCGTCGGCGATGGTGCGCGCCAGCGTGAGGCCTTCGACGAAGCGCATCGCGATCCAGGGTCGGTCGGCCTCGACGCCCGTCCCGAAGATGGTCGCGATCCCCGAGTGGTCCAGGCGCGCCGCGAGTTCGGCTTCGCGGCGGAAGCGTGCGCGCGCTTGAGTGCTGTCGAGCAACTGCGCGGGCAGGATCTTGAGCGCCACGCGCCTCCCGAGCGGCTCCTCGATGGCTTCGAGCACAACGCCCATCCCGCCGCGCCCGATCTCCCGCACGATCCTGTACGGTCCGATGCGCGCCGGCAGATCGATCTCGTCGATTCCGCCGAGTGTGCGGGCCCGGTCGAGCGCGAGCAGCGCAGCGAGAGCCGCGGACAGTTCGGGATCGAAGTGCGGGTAGTGCGCCGCGAACGTGCTGGGGTCGATGTTCTCGCCGCTCCGGCGACGCGCGAGGAAGATCTCGAGCGCCTCCTCCGCCGAGTTCGGCTCGGGTCTCACGACCCGCGCCCCGCGACTGCAGCCGGGAGCGACGGCACGACCATGGTCAGCCGAGCGAGCCGGCGGGATTCGGACGTGCAGCGCATGGACGAAGCACAATTCTACTCCGGGCGCGCGGCGCACCGGGAGTGCCACGCCAGGCAGGCGCAGGCCGGCAGGCCGCAATCGAACGCAACGCGGACCTCATGCTCGCCACGGATCGGACGGCGGCGATCACGAGAGAGAATCGGAACGTCGCGTCGAGCACACGCATCCTCCTCCGCCGCGCCTCGGCGACGGAGCCTCGCCGGTGCCGACCCTTCGAGCCGAATCCCGCAAATCGCGCCCGCCGCGGCGACCGTCACGAGCGCGCAGCGGGCTCGACAGGGAGCACACCCCTTGGTTCGGGCAGATCGCATCTTCGCATCCGCGCGCTGGAAGAGTATTCTCTTCGGCCCTTTCGAGCGCACGACCACCGTGGACAACAAGCACATCCGCAATTTCTGCATCATCGCGCACATCGACCACGGCAAGTCGACGCTCGCTGACCGCATGCTCGAAGTGACCGGTGCGGTCGACAAGCGCGACATGCGCGCGCAGCTCCTCGACTCGATGGACCTCGAGCGCGAGCGCGGCATCACGATCAAGGCCTCGGCCGTGACCGTGTACCACCAGTACAAGGGCGAGAAGTACGAGCTCAACCTGATCGACACACCGGGACACGTCGACTTCAATTACGAGGTCCAGAAGTCGCTCCAGGCGTGCGAAGGCGCGCTCCTCCTCGTCGACGCATCGCAGGGCGTCGAAGCGCAGACGGTCGCGAACGCCTACCTGGCGGTCGAAGCGAACTTGACCGTGCTGCCGGTGATCAACAAGGTCGATCTCCCCCACGCCCGTCCCGAGGTCGTGTGCGAGGAGATCGAGAACTCGATCGGCATCGACGCGTCCGATGCGCTGCGTGTGTCCGCGAAGTCGGGTCTGGGCGTGCCGGAACTCCTCGACCGCATCGTCGAGAAGATCCCCGCGCCGAGCGGCAAGCCCGAGGCGCCGCTGCGCTGCCTGATCTTCGACGCCGTCTACAACGAGTACCGCGGCATCATCGTGTACCTGCGCGTCGTCGAGGGCACGATCAAGGAGAGAGAGCAGATCCACATGCTCGGCACCGACAAGGTGTACGAGGCCGTGGAGCTCGGCCGGTTCACGCCGACGATGAAGCGCGCCGGGGTGCTCGGCCCGGGCGACGTCGGCTACTTCATCTCGAACATCAAGCAACTCGGCGACGTGCGCATCGGCGACACGATGACGCTCTACAAGGGGCCGAAGGTCGCGATGCTGCCCGGCTATCGCCCGCCGATGCACATGGTGTACGCGGACTTCTTCCCCACGAACACGGGAGACTTCGAGGGCTTGCGCGAGGGCCTTGCGACGTTGTCGCTCTCCGACTCGTCGTTCTCGTTCGAGGCGGTGACGTCGGAAGCGCTCGGATTCGGCTTCCGCTGTGGGTTCCTCGGCCTGTTGCACATGGAGATCGTGCAGGAGCGCCTCGAGCGCGAGCACGACCTCGACATGATCCAGACCGCGCCCACGGTCACATACAAGATCAAGAAGAAGGACGGCACGCTCGAGGAGATCCACTCGCCGGGCCAGTTGCCGAATCCCGATCAGTACGAGGAAATCCTCGAGCCGTACGCGCGCGTTTCGATCATGGTGCCGACCGAGTACATCGGGAACGTGATGCAGATCGGCGCCGACCACCGCGGTACCTACGTGCGCCAGGAGCACCTGTCGCCGACGCGCGTGCAACTGCTCTACGACATCCCGCTCGCGGAGCTCATCTACGACTTCTTCGACAAGCTCAAGAGCTCGACGCGCGGCTACGGCACGCTCAACTACGACATCAGCGAGTTCAAGCCGAGCGATCTCGTCAAACTGCGCATCCTCGTGAACGGCAAGGAAGTCGACGCGCTGACGTCGATCGTCCACAAGGACCAGGCCGAATTCCGCGGCCGTTCGGCGATCAAGAAGATGCGCAAGGAGATCGCGCGCCACCTGTTCGAGATCGCGCTGCAAGCCGCGGTGGGCTCGCGCATCATCGCGCGCGAAACGATCTCGGCCTTGCGCAAGGACGTGACCGCGAAGTGCTACGGCGGCGACGTCACGCGCAAGCGCAAGCTCCTCGAGAAACAAAAAGAGGGCAAGCGCCGCATGCGCCAGATCGGCAACGTCGACATTCCGCAGAAGGCCTTCCTCGCGGTACTCGGCGGCGACGACGAGACCTGAGCGAGCGCGCCCCTTCGACCCGGCCGAAACCTGCGGCCGGGGCTCGAGCCACCGATCCGCGCCGGAAACCGCGACTCTGGATTTTCGGCGATTGCGAATCCCGTCGTGACCCGTACGCTCTTCGCCCAGTGACGACCCAGAAGAACAGGAAGGGCGAGAGCGCGGGCTTCAATCCGCTGTCGCGCGAGAACATCGAAGCCCTGACGATGGCCATCATCATGGCCGTGATGCTCAAGTACTTCATCGTCGAGGCGTACAAGATCCCGACGGGCTCGATGCAGCCCACGCTCCTCGGCAACGAAGACACGGGCATCTTCGATCGCATCATCGTCGACAAGTTGAGCTACCACTTCCGCGATCCCGAGCGCTTCGAAGTCGCCGTCTTCAAGTACCCGCTCGACCGCTCGAAGAACTTCATCAAGCGCATCTGCGGCATGCCGGGCGAGAACTTCCAGGTCGCGGAAGGCGATCTGTGGACTCGGCCGGACGACACGAGCGAGTGGAAGATCCTGCGGCGCCCGCGGCCGGTGCAGCTCGAGGTGTGGAAGCGCATCAACCCCTCGGATCCGCGCTACACGGCGTGGAAGCCGCTCTACGACGCGAAGAGCTGGACGATCGAGGGACGTTCGAAGATCGCCGCGCGCGGGGACGGCTCGGTGCGGTTGCCGATCGACGGCGCGACCGTGCTCGACATGTATTCGGACGGCTACCCGTCCAGCATGGGCTCGATGCTCACGCGCGCTCGCACGGCCCCGGGCCTGAACGCCGTCGGTGATCTGCGCGTGACCGGAAGCGTCGAGTCGCTGCCGGGGACGAAGCGCGTGGTCATCGAGCTCACCGAAGGAACGCGCCGCTACGAATTCGAACTCCCCGGCCCGGCGGCGTCGGCCGATGCCCGCGCCAGGATCACGGCTTCGCTGGGGGCCGAGAAGGGCTCGGGGCCAACGGAAGCCGGTGGTGCGGAAAACTGGAAACTGCCTGCCGGGAAGAGCGTGTCGTTCGTCGCGCAGAACATGGACGACCAGCTGCAGCTCGAAATCGACGGCAACATCGTGGCGACCCTGGATGTTCCGCGCGCGACGGACCAGACGTCGTCGTATGTGCTGCGCGTGGAAGGCGAAGGCGCCGACTTCGAGGATGTCGAGATCTGGCGTGACATCTACTACACGAACGGCACGAAGGGCCGCGACTTCAAGATCCCCCCCGGCCACTACGTGATGCTCGGCGACAATACGCTCGACTCCCACGACAGCCGCGAGTGGATGTTCGCGAACTACAGTTGGCCGGGCCCTGGTTCGGAGGGTCGCCCGGTGCGAGGCCAGTACTTCACCAGCGTGAATCCGATACGCGTGAACGACCCCGAGGGTCCGCGGATTTTCCTCCGCGACGAATGGGGCGAACTGCACAACTTCCTCGAGAAGTCCGCCACGGAACTCCCGCGCACCTCGGCCGCCTATGTCCCGCGCAACCTGATCACCGGGCGGGCGGTCATCGTCTTCTGGCCGCTGACCTGGCTCTGGCCGGGAAATTGGGGCGATACCCGCGTTCCGAAGGTCACCCGGCTGCGCTGGATCCACTGAATCGGCCCGTCGGGGGCTGCGCAGTTGTCCACATGCGTCGGGGGGCGCTCTTTACGCGCCGCCGCGTACTGGACCGAGCAGTCGAGAGATCAGCCGCTGCGAGAAAGGTCCATGGTCCGCCGGGCAAGATCGCAGGAGGAGACCATAAATCCTTGTCCACAAGGTGCTTGTGCACAGCGCTCGAGCTGGCTGGAAACGTGGGCTTCCTCGAGCTCAGGTCCGTCCACTTCTCCGAAGCTCGCGAAAGAGACTTGACGCTGGGGGGTACCCGCCCACTATCCCCAAGTTCTCCACAGCTTGGAATTCGCAT
>JBGATY010000153.1:0-9205 GCA_044228955.1 Planctomycetota bacterium
CACGGCTCGCTCGCCGTCGCGTCGATCACGATGTCGCGTGTCTCGCCCGCACCGAGAACGAAGTCGACACGACGCGGATCGCCGGAGTCGAGCTCGCGCTTCTCGTTCGCGAGGCGCCAGACGAGCCAGTGCGCCCCGGGAGCGAGGCCCGTGAATTCGAAACGGCCGTCTTCCGTGCTGACCCGCGCGTCGCGGAAGTCCTCCAGTGTGATCGTGCACCCGACGGGGGATTTGCCGTGAGGAGTGAGCACGACTCCCCGAACGCTGGCTTCGGGTGCGATCACGACGTCTCCGAGCGCGAGGACGCCTTCGGGCGGGACGACGAGCGCGCGCAGGAGAGTGCGCGCTCCACGCGGCGCCAGAATGGCGAGCCGGTAGGTGCCGGCGGCGAGGTCGTCGATCGTGAACGCACCATCTTCCGCGCTGACGGCCCCATGTGGCTCCGCGAGGACCAGGTCGAACTCGTAGTTCCATTCCTTGCCCGAGGCCTTGGGGCGCCACTGGACGGAACCGCTGTTCGCGGAATCCTCGCGCGCCGCACACACCTTGGCTCCCGGAACCGGCTTGCCGAGGACGAGCACGCGCCCGGTGATGCTCGAGGCGCGCAGCAGTGCGATCGTCTGCACGCTCGCCGACGACGGATCCGCGATCACGGCGAGTTCAAGCGGCGCGTACCCGGGAGCGTCGACATGGACCTTGGCGAACTCGCCGAAGGTCCGCGTGGTCGCACCGCCGGGATGATCCTGGATCGTCCGTTCCTCCGAGGCTCCCGTGTCCTTCGTGTACTTGTCGCCGCGACAGGCGACCCACAATCCGTAGCGCTCGACCGGCGCGCGCGTCACGGCGTCGACGACGTGGAAGGTCATCACCGGAGCACGCTCGAGCACGATGCGCACGCCGCGCGCACCTGGAGCGAAGGTGCACGTCGGGTCGTCGCGGCGCCCGCCGAAGCTCTGGTGGGCGCACGTTCCTCCGACGTTCAGCGTGACCGGCTCGCGATCCGGGAGGCGCAGTACGAACGAGCCGTTCTCGTCCGAGATCGCGCGCGTGGTCGCGAAGCCACCCTGTCCGAGACCTTCCACGGAGATCCACGGGAGCGGCGCTCCATCGACGTCGACGACGAGACCCTGGATCGACGGAGCGCTCGAGAGCACGAGGTCCGGCGCGGTCGTGACTCGCAGGGCTTCGACGTTCACGAAGGTCTGCGCCGGCGGCAGCCACTCGAGGTGCTTGACCGTCACCAGCCAACGGCCCGGCAGCACTTCGGGGATCGAGTAGGCGCCGTTCGCGTCCGTCTTCCCGCCGCGCGCGCCGGATTGCGCGTCCCATAGCAGCACGCCGACGTCGTCGACCGGCACGCCGGCGTCCGAGAGCACGCGGCCTTCGACCGTGCCACAGCGCGCAAGTTCGATCGTGCCCACGTCGACGTCGCCCCCCGTGAGCGTGCGACCCTCGGCCACCTTCACGTCGCCGAACCAGCGCTCGGTCGAGATGTGGAACGGCCTCGCCGTGATCGAGAGCGACTGCTTCGCGCTCGCGGGTGCCGCGATCTCGAGGCGGAATGCTCCGTCCGTGCCCGAGACGGTCTCGTGCGCGGCCGTGGCCTCGGGGAACTCGCCCCACTCCTTCAGCACGAGCCGCGCGCCCGCGATCGGCGCGCCGAGATCGTCGACGATCCGGCCAAGAACGCGGCAGGTGGGGCCCGTCACAATGGCGACAGCTTCCTTCACAACGGGCCGTTCAACGGCACGCATGGGGGCATTCAGGTCGCTCGGTACGTCCAGAGTCGTCGCATTTCGATCCACGGACGGCACGTTCTTGCCGAGGGAATCTGGCGCCGGCGCCGCCTGATGTGGGGCGGAATGCAACGGCGCGAAGGCGAGCCACGCGACGAGCGCGAGGGCCACCACGGCGAGCGCGAGAAGAAGACGCATGTCGCCGCTCAGGGTACGACGATGCGCGTGACCGCGCCGCTTCGGACCTCGATCCGGACCGTGTACGGCTCGTGCAACGGCTCGGCCAACGGAGCCGCGGGCTTGCGCATCACCTGCTCGGGCGGAAGCCGGCGCGTGCAGGCGACCGTGACCTGGTAGCTGCCTGCGGCGAACTCGCCGAAATCGACCGTGCTCGAGCTCCATTCCCTGGGGCAGGACCAGGCCGATCCGCGCGCGCAGGCGAAAGCCGGGGGCTGCGCGAAGTTCTCGAACCAGAGGCTGACTTGACCATCCTTCTCGGGAAGCAACGTCGTGGGCAGATCGACCACGATCGTGCCGGTCGCGAGCTCGATCGTATCGTCCACGCGGCCCCCCGGGACGAGTTCGATCGTCCTGTCCGAGCCGCCGAGAACGTGACTCTCTCCATCGCGCACGTCGATGCGAACCGCGAGACCGGCATCGAGCACGGCCGTCGCGACACCGTCCGCATCGGTCTCGCACAGTTTCGCCCCCCAGGTCGCCTGGGCTGCCCCGAGGTAGGTGGCGTAAATCTGGACTCCGGACGCCGGCCGCCCATTGCGCAGCACGCGCAGGGTGAGCGAGCAGGGAGCACTGTCGCGCGCGTCGATCACGAGTTCGCGCACCTCGCCGGGGCCGAGCTCGAACTGCGCTGACCGCCGCGCTGGGTCGACGAACGCTTCGTTCTCCCCGGCCCGACTCCACACGAGGCTGTGCGCTCCGACGGGGAGATCTCTGAATTCGAAGCGCCCGTCCGCGTTCGAGATCTCGCACGCGATATGCCCATCGAGCTTCACGCGGAAACCCACCGGCGATTCGCCCGGGCGCGTGAGCACGACGCCGCGCACGATCGCCGCGTGCGACACGTCGAGGTCACTCAGGTTCAGCGCCTGCCCGCGCGCGACCACGATCCGTGGCAGCGTGAGCGGAGATGCACCCAGGCCGCTCACGTCGATCACGTAGGGGCCGGCGCGCAGTTCGTCGAACTCGAACTCGCCGTCCACGCCCGCGAGCAGCGTGCGTTCGGTGCGCAGCGAGTCTTCCTGGACGACGTTCCCATCCTGGCGGTCGCGAGTGTAGCTCATGAGACGGATGCTGCTCCCCTGGAACGGCCGACCGTCCAGGCGCACGCGCCCCGCAATCGTCGCTGCGGGCTCCAGTTGGATCGTCTGCACGTCACCGCCCCGCGCGTCCGCGACGATCGGCAGTTTCGCGGGAGCGCACTTCGGCGCCATCACGACGACGGTGTCCGCGCCGCGGAGAGGGGAGCTCCATTCTCCGCGCGGATGATGCGCCAGCGTGCGGTCGGCGAATCCGTCGTACGAGATGTTGGAGAAGGCTGAAGCCTTCGACAGCGCGATCGAGAAGCGTTCGACCGGCGCGCGCGTCTCGTCGACGACGAGGAAATGCATCCGCGGCAGGCGCTTCAGCACGATGCGCACGTCTTCGGCTCCGGGCGCGGCGGTCGTCTCGCCGCCGGAGTTCTCGAACTCGATCTGAGTGCCGCGCACACGGATGGACGTCGGTTCGTCGGCGCACAGCAACAGCGTGAATGTGCCGCCCGCGCGCGTCGTGGTGCTCGAAGTCTCGCCCTTGGACGGTGCGCTGCCCTCGATCCGCAGTCCGGGCACTCCGGCGCCTGTTTCATCGACGACGACGCCGCGAATCGAAGGCGCTTGTGACAGCACGATGTCGGGAACCGTGGTCGTCTCTCCGAAGCGAACCACGATCGGCTCCGTCGTGTGCGACAACCAGCCCGTGGCGCGGACGCCGATCTTGTAGGAGTCGGGGGGCAGTTCGCCGAAGCGGAACTCGCCGCGCGCGGTCTTCGATCCCGTGCGGCGTCCATTCGACACGGGATAGATCTCGATGAACGCCGGATCCATGAGCACGCCCGCCGCAGTCACGACGCGTCCGCGCAGAGCGCCGCACCGCGTCAGCACCAGATCGCCGACGTCGTTGTCGCCCGCGGTCCATGCCCGAGGCGCTTCGTCGTCCACGCTGGGCATGGTGCGTTCGGTCCGGATGTGGAAGGTCGAGGCCCTCACGGCGATCTTGACGCTGCCTTCGGGCGTCACGACGAACGGCAACGCAAAAGCGAAGCGTCCCTTGGCGTCGGTCGTCGCCGACGAACTCCATGGCTCATGGTCGTCCACGCCCACCACGAAGACGTCGACAGCAGTGCTGCCGAGCGGAGCGCCGGTGTCATCCACCGCGCGACCGACGATGCGGCAGAGCGCGTCGGACGGGACCTCCGCGAACGGCACGCTGTCCGGCGCCGTGACGTTTGCGCGTCGCGACGTTGCCGTGGTTTCGGACAACTCGTCCATGCCTTCGGACGGTCGCGCATCCGACGAAACATCCCCTTGCGCCGCGCCGGAAGCGGTGGAAGGCGCTTCCGCCTGCCTCGACGACGCCCACCAGACGACGAGCGCGAGAACCACGACCGCGAGCGGGAGGAGGAGTCGCATGATGCTCCTCAGGGCACGACGACGCGTGTCGCTTCGCCTTCCTTGATCTCGATGTGCGTCTTGAAGGGCTCGTGCAGAGGAACCCACTTGCCGACCCGCGGATTGTCGGACGATGTGTCCCGCTCGAAACGTTGGATCCTCAGTTCGACGTCGTAGCTGCCCACGGGAAGCTCTCCGAGCTCGATGCGATTCGTCGACCAGACCGGTCGACCGTCTCCGCGCCCGGGACCGGTCCAGGCCGCGAGGCTCGTCCACCAGTCGTCTTCGAATTCGACCGACACGCGCCCGTTCGCCGGCGGTGTGATTGTCGCGGGCAACTCGACCACCAACGTTCCGGAGGCGATCTCGATCGAGCACGACAGCTCTCCACCGGCGATCGAGTCCAGGACGGCAGCGGCGCGACCGATGGTCTCTTGCGCGGCGGACAGCACTTTGACCTTCACGCGTCTGCCGCCTTCGACGCGGCCGACAGCGAGACCGTCCGCATCGGTCGATCCCACGAAGCTCGACCGCCACCCTCTTCCGTTCGGCTGCGTCTCCACCTGCGCGCTCACCGCAACGTGGGCCATCGGCTGCCCAAGCCTGTGCACTCGAACACGAAGCGTGCACGGGGCGCTCTGCGAGGCGTCGATCACCACTTCACGAATCTCGCCCGCACGCAGATCGAACTCGAGATGCTTGGGATCGCCCGGCCAGGTTCCGGCATTCGCACCGGGCCGGTGCCAGTAGAACGAGAAGGGGCCCGCGGGCAGTCCTCGGAACTCGAACCTGCCGTCGGCGTTCTGTACCGCGGTGGCGGGGTGATCGAAGGCCTCGAGCTCGAAACCGATCGGAGACTCGCCGAACCCGGTGATCACCACGCCACGCACGATCGCCTCCGCGTCGAGCTCGACGTCTCCCAGGCGCAGAGTGTCCTCGTGCGGTACGACGAGCATGCGCATCCACTTCTTGCCCGTGCCCTCGAATTCGATCGACAGCGCGTAGGTCCCGGGCGCGAGAGACGTGAAGTCGAACAGACCGGCATCGTTCGTCTCGGTCGATCGAGGTCGACCGGGGAAGCCGGCGACATCGCTCCGCAGGAGATTGCCCATGGTGCCGACTCTCTCGGACGGCACACGGCCCGCATCGAACGTGTCGCGGAACAGCTTGACCGCGGCTCCCCGCACGGGCGTCTCTGCGATCCGCACTCGCCCGCTGATACCCGAGGGGCGCGGCATGGCGATCGTCTGCACGTCCGCCGAGCCGGCATCGAGAGCGACTGGGATCTCGAGATCGGCGTGTTCCGGCGCGGTCACTGCGACGACGGAGTCGCCCGGCACGGGCAAGCGCGCCTCGCCCCGCGGGTGATCCTCGAGCTTGATCTCGAGCATGTGCTTCGAATTCATCACGTTCGGCGGATCACGCTGCGCCACTCGAATGCCGAAGCGTTCGATCGGCTCGCCCGTCGCGGCGTCGATCACCCGAAAGGTCATGCCCGGTGCGCGTGAGAGCACGATGCGCACGCCGGTCGTGCCGGGCTCGAACGTGCAGAGCGGGTCGCCTGTGACGCCGCCCCACGTCCCGAACTCGGCGGAGGAGCCGACCTCCAGCGTGAAAGCCTCGGCCTTCGGCAGGTAGAGCGTGAACGAGCCGTCCGCCGCACTCTTCGCGGAAGTCTGTCCCGTCTGGTCCTTCGTGCGAGCCCGGATCACGACCTTCGCCACGGGCGCCCCCGGTTCGTCGGTGACTGCGCCCGTGATCGTGGCGGCGCGCCGGACCACGATGTCATGGACGTCGGTGACTTGCATTTCGGAGACGTCGGCGGCGAGTTTCTCCGACGACAGCCATTCTCCGGCCTCGACCGCGATCGTGTACTGGCCCGCGCCGAACTGGCCGATGCGGTACCGGCCGTCTTGACCGGTCCGGGCGGAATCGGTGGAGGTGCCACCGCGGATGGATACGGGAACGCCGGGGACAGGCAGGCCGGTCTCGGAAACCACGCGACCCGTGATCACACCGCACGCGGTGAGTCCAATGTCGCCCAGGTCGTTGTCGCCCACGACTAGCCTCGCGAGCTCTTGTCCGAACGAAGACCCGAAAGCGCGCTCGCCGATCGACAGGAACTCCGACGCCATCACGTGGAGTCGCGCATCCTTTGCGGGGGAGGGCGTTTCGAGGAGGAAGCGTCCGTCCGATCCGGTCACGGACTCGAACCTCTCCTCCTTCCTGGTGTTCTCGGGAAGGAAACGCAGGGTCACGCGCGCACCCGCGACCACGGTTCCGCGTGGACCCAGGACGCGGCCGAACACGCGGCAGACCGGCGCATGCTCGAGTTCGACGCCCGGCGTCGAGACCACTTCGAGGCGGCGCGCGGATCCGTCGACACCGGCAATCGGATCGAGTTCGGTGCCCGAGGACACAGGCTCCGCCGTCGCGCGCGACGTCTCAGCCGGGATGCTCGAGTCAGGAGGGGCCTGACGCCCTGATCCCATCGCGAACCACACAGCGAGCGCGAGAATCGCTACACAAATTGCGAGGAAGAGGCGCATGAATCGACCGCCCATCAGTCTACGAGGACGCCCGGCGACGCCCATCACGGCACTCTTCGCAGTAGAATCCTCGGCCCGCGCGGTCGGGCGGAAGCGATGGAACAAGGCACACGGATTCGGATTCAGGTCAACGGCGAAGCGCGCTCGGTCCGGGGCGGCGCGAGTCTCGACACGTTGGTCGCGGAACTCGGTCTGCGGCCGGAAGTCGTCGCGGTCGAGCTCAACGAGCGGCTCGTGCGACGCGAGGAACGCGGGCGGACTATCCTGCAGGACGGCGACCGACTCGAGGTCGTCACGCTCGTAGGTGGAGGGTAGAGGCAATGAAAGCGACAACGATGGCCGTGCGGGAACCGTGGCTCGCCGATGAACCGCTCGTCGTGGGGGACACGGTCCTCCACTCGCGGCTGCTCGTAGGCACGGGCAAGTACAAGTCGTTCGAGGAGACGGCGCAGGCGCTCGAGATCTCGGGCACGCAATGCGTCACCGTCGCGGTGCGACGCGTGAACCTCGACGCGAAGAGCGGTCCGTCGCTGCTCGATCACATCGACCGCAAGCGCTACGTGATCCTGCCCAACACGGCCGGTTGCTTCGACGCGAAGAGCGCGATTCGCACCGCGGAGCTCGCGCGCGACGTGCTCGGGACGAAGCTCGTCAAGCTCGAGGTGCTCGGCGACACCAAGACGTTGTTGCCCGATCCCGTCGGCACGCTGGAGGCGACGCGCGAACTCGTCCTGCAGGGCTTCGACGTGATGGTGTACACGTCCGACGATCCGCGACTCGGCGTCAGGCTGCAGGAACTCGGCGCGAAGAGCGTCATGCCGGCCGGCTCGCCGATCGGTTCCGGGCAAGGCGTCCTGAATCCGAACGCCATCAGGATCCTGCTCGAACTCGTGACCGTGCCGGTCATCGTCGACGCCGGCGTCGGCACCGCGTCGGACGTCGCCATCGCGATGGAACTCGGCGCGCAGGGGGTGCTCTTGAACACCGGCATCGCGTCGGCGCGCGAACCGCTGCGCATGGCGGCGGCGATGCGCGATGCGTGCTCGGCCGGTCGGCAGGCGTATCTCGCCGGACGCATTCCGCGGAAGCTCTACGCGAACGCGAGTTCGCCGACCGACGGATTGATCGCGACGAGCGACAAGCCGCGGGCGTGATGACCCCTCCGGACGTCGAGAAGGCGAGCACCGCGGCGGACGGCGTGCCGTGGGTCGCGATCGCCATCGTGCTCGTCTCGCTGCTGTCGCTCCCGGCCGTCGCTCGCATCGTGCGCTCGATGGCTCCCGCTCCAGACGGCGCTCGCGTGGGTTTTGGCCTCGTCCAGGTGATGGCCGTCGCCGGGATCATGATCGCCACGCTGCTCGTCACGAGAAGCATCCCTGGAATCGACAAGCACGGCTCGAACCTGCTGGTGTTGAGCTCGATCGCGTTGCTCGTTCCCGCGCTCGCCGTCGTCGTCGTCGCGCGCAGGCGGGACCCGCGCGGAATCGGCGCGCTCGGATTGCAGACCGGCGACATGCTGCGCGCACCTGTCGCCGGCCTGATCGCCTACGTCCTGCTCGTGCCTGGACTGTTCGCACTCGCCCTGGTGTGGGTGTTTGCGCTCGGGTTCTTCGGCGTGGCGGACGTCGAGCAGTCCGTGATCGTGATGCTGCGCTCCATCGAGGGGCACGAGCGTTGGCTCGTCGTCCTGCTCGGCGTCGCCGTTCAACCGTTCTTCGAGGAGTTGTTGTTCCGCGGTTTCCTGCAGCCCGTGCTCGTGCAGAGAGGCGGTGCCGCGGTCGGGATCGTGATCACGTCGATCACGTTCGCCCTCCTCCACGGGATGGCGGCCTTCCTGCCCATTTTCGCGCTGTCCTGCCTGCTCGGGTACGTCATGCTGCACACGCGCCGATTGCACGCCGCCTGGGCAGTGCACATGCTGCACAACGGGTTGCAGTTCCTGTTCTTGTACGTCCTCCCCGAACCGTTCCAGCACGCGGCGCCGTCGGGCGGCCTGATCGGGATGTTCACGCGATGATCGAGTATCCGAGCCGAAAGCTGTTCCGCGCGCTCGAAGGCGGTGCCTTCGCCGCGCACAACGCGACCTTGACGGGCCAGCTCGCGCTCGCCGCCGACGTCGGCATCTGGTTTGGTTGCGTGCTGCGCGGCGACGACGCGCCGCTCACGATCGGCGCGCGCACGAACGTCCAGGACCTGACCATGATCCACGCCGACACGGACGTGCCGAACGTCATCGGGTCGGAGGTGACGATCG
>JBGATY010000154.1:0-9151 GCA_044228955.1 Planctomycetota bacterium
GGCGAGCCGACGCGCGCGCACGAACACGCGTTGCGCAACCTGGCTGCCGCCTCGGGCGACAAAACGGAGAACGAAACGTGAGACACGTCCTCGAACCGCTGGCCCGGATTCCGGGCGTGCGCCTGGCGATGCTCGTGACGCCCGACGGCGTCCCGATCGTCATCCACGGCGAGCGCCGCGCCTCGCGCCGCGACGACAAGAACGGCACGGGCCGCCGTCGCAGCGACTTCGGCATCACGTCGAGCGACGACATGCAGGCGTGGGCAGCGCTCGGCACCGCGTGGTTGCGGGACGTCGGTCGCATCGTCGCGCCGCTGTCGTGGAGCGCGCCGACCCGCGTCGTGCTCACGGCGGCGCGCGGCACGCTCATCGTCCTTCAGGGCCCCGGCGCGATCCTCTTGGTCGTGCTCGACGCAGGCATGAGCGCCGAGGACTTGCGCCTGCCGATGGATGGCACCGTCGTCCGTATGCAGCGCACGCACAAGAACCGCGGATCGAATTCGGACGCCGGTCCGGAACTCGAGCGGCAACCGACTGTCCTGCCCGTGCGATCGGAATCGCGCGCGTCAGGTGAGGCCCTTTCCAAGGGGTCCGACTGGGTTTCGACGAACGGGAACGGAACCCCCGAAGTCTCCGGGGAGTAGCACATGGTCCAGATCAACTTCGCTCAACGCCAGGTCAACGCCAAGATCGTCTACTACGGTCCCGGAATGTCGGGCAAGACGACGAACCTCGAGATCGTCCACCAGCGCGCTCCGGCGCCGAATCGTGGCGACTTGACCAGCATCTCGACGGACGGCGACCGCACGCTGTTCTTCGACTTCATGCCGCTCGACCTCGGAACGGTCGCGGGCATGCGCACCTGCTTCCAGATCTACACCGTCCCGGGCCAAGTCTACTACAACAGCACGCGCAAGCTCGTGCTGCAGGGCGTCGACGGCGTCGTGTTCGTCGCCGACAGCTCGGCGTCGATGATCGAGGAAAACCTCGAGTCGATGCGCAACCTCGAGCAGAACCTCGCGGAGTACGGCAAGAGCCTCGCGCAGATCCCGCTCATCATCCAATACAACAAGCGCGACCTGCCCGACGCGATGACCGTCGAGGAGTTGAATCGCGCGCTCAATCCGCACAACGCGCCGTTCTTCGAAGCGATCGCGAATACCGGACAGGGCGTGTTCCCGACGCTCAAGGCGCTCGCCGCGCGCGTCCTCGAGACGATTCACACGGGGGCCAAGACGGGCGGCGCGCCGGTCGTGCCGACCCTGTCGCAGACCGGCTTCCACCAGGCTCCGGCCGCCGCGCAGCAGCCCATGCCGGCGCAGCCGGCCGTGCGCGGGATGCAACAGACCGGGTACTACGCCCAGCCCGCGGCCGCTCAGGCCATGCCGCAGGTGGGGGTCGCGCGGCCGATGCCGGCGCAACCCATGCCCGTCGCGGCTCAAGTCGGCTTGCCGCAGATGCCGGCGATGGCCGCGCCCGGGCAGCACGCACCCCTGAATCCGCAGCACTCGATACCGCCGATTCCGCAGCCTCCGCACGCCGGGCCTCAGCAGGCCCAGCCGCTGCAGACGCCTGGCTACGGCTACGGCGGCCCGCAACCGATGCAGCCCGCTCAGCAGGCGCATGGCGGCCACTCCCAGAATCAGGCGCCGCAGCAACAAAGCAGCGCGTTGCACATGATGCGCCCGGAGCGCGCTTCGTCTGCGGCTGCACCCGTCGCTCGTCCGCGCGCGAATGCGCCGGCCGCTCGCCCGGCTCCGACGGGAGGCCGTCCGGCTCCCGCTTCCGAGAACTCACCGCGCCTGCAACCGCGCGCGGCGCCGCTGCCCACTCCGACGGGGGGCAAGAAGCGCCTCGTGTACGTGGGCATCTTCCTCGCGGTCGCGCTCGGCATCGGGGCCGTCGTCGCCAAGATCGTCTTGAAGTTGTTCTGAGAGGACATCGCACATGGGACTCGACCAAAAACTCCGCCGTGACCGCGTCGTCTTCTACGAGCGCGACATCACCCGCTTCGACGGCGAGCTCGACGGCTTCCTGGAGCTGTCTTGCGCGCGCGCCGCGCTCCTGATCGACAAGGACGGCCACCTCGTGACGCGGCGCGGCGAGAGCGAGGACAAGAACATCGAATCGATCTGCGCGCTCGTCGCCGGATCGTTCGCGGCGACCAAGGAACTGGCGCGCCTCATGGGCGAGGACCAGTTCACCACCCTGTACCACCAGGGCGGACGCGAGAGCATCCAGATCTCGCTCGTCGCGAACCAGGCGCTCCTCGCCATGGTCTTCGACGACCGCACCAGCCTCGGCCTCGTGAAGTACTACTCCGTCGAGAGCATCAAGCGCCTCGAGGAGATCCTGAAGGAGATCGAGTCTCGCGTCGGCGAGACGGAAACGCTCTCGAGCGACTTCGGCAAGAGCGCGGCGGCGGCGCTCGACCGGCTGTTCTGACCGTCCCGGGGGGCGCTCCCCCTGGCCCCAGGGTCACCTTCCAACGGCGCCCGAGCCCCGGTCCAGGGGCTCGGGCGCCGATTTCGTCGCTTGCGCGCCTTCCCCTCCGCCGGTACTCTCTTCCGCCCTGAACCCCGGAGATCCGGCCGCAGCGCCGCCTCCCTTTCGCGGAGTCCGAACACCCCATGGCACGTGTCTGCTCGATTTGTAACAAGCGCACCGAGTCCGGCAAGATCGTCGCGCGCCGCGGTCTGCCCAAGAAGAAGGGTGGCGTCGGTCTGCGCTGCACCGGCCGGACGTTGCGCAAGTTCAAGCCCAACATCCAGAAGGTGCGTCTGCTCGTGGACGGCGTTCCGACCCGCGTCAAGCTGTGCACGCGCTGCCTGAAGAAGGGCAAGCTCCAGAAGGCGACGCGCGGCAAGCTCGCGATCGCGATCTGATTCTCCGCGGAGCGCGCGCTACGCGCGGCGGATTCATCGCCCCGCGAGAGGGGTGTGGACGGGCGTTCGAGACCTTCTCGAACGCCTGCTTCGTTTCGACGCGGTGGGCACGGAGGAGGGTCCGCGGATCCACCTTCGAAAGAAACTCAGTCATTCTCGGGAAAGAAAACCAAAGACCCGGCCGATCTCCCTCCTGATGTCGTGGGTCCCGCGCCGCAACGGCGCACTCATACGGACCCCAAGTCCAAGGAGATTTCCCTCATGGCGATGAAGAAAAAGGCTCGGAAGAAGGCAGGCAAGAAGAAGGGCGCGCGCAAGAAGGCCGCCAAGAAGGGCGGCCGCAAGGCACGCCGTAAGGCCCGTCGCAAGTAGCCCTACTCGGGGAGGCTCTCGATGAACAAGAGCCACCTGGTTGACTACGTTGCCGAGGAGCTCCGGACTTCGAAGCTCCAGTCTTCTCTCCTGGTCGAGACCGTGTTGAACGGGATCAAGAAAGGCTTGCAAGAGGATCAGAGCGTCACGCTGACCGGATTCGGGACCTTCGAGCTGAAGTCGCGCAAGGCGCGCGTCGGTCGAAACCCGCACACGGGGGCACCCATCTCGATCGCAGCCGGCCGCAGGGTCGGGTTCCGAGTCGGGAAGGCGTTGAAAGAGTCGTTCTGAGAGCCGAGTGAGCCTGGGTCTAGGGCCGATCCGCGGGAAAACCGTGGGTCGGCCCTGTTCGTGGAATCGTCGAGCGTGGCTGCGCACCCCACGGGGACACGACGATGGAGCGACCCAAGCCGCGGCAGATCTGCGGTCGGTTGCGAGTCAGACCCAGCGTCCGTCAACTTCCAGGGTTGCTCCGAGACCTCGCCGCTCTGGCCGAGCATCGCCCACAGAGCCTGGGCCTTCTTCGGCATGAACGGCGCCATCCAGCGCGCGAGCCAGGCCAGGTACTGACAGCAGGTATTGAGCACCGACTCGGCCTTGTCGTTGTCGGTCTTCCGGAGCGTCCACGGCGCCATGCGATCGACGAACACGTTGGCCACGCGTGCTGCGACGAGCAGGTTCTCCGCGGCGCGGCGGAAGCGGAACTCGCGGATGTCGAGACCGGGGTCGGCGAGCGGACCGCATTCGGTGATCAGCACGCGATCGAGTTCTTCCGTGTGTTTCTCGTGCAGCCGCGGAATCGCTCCGCCGTAGTTCTTGTCGAGGAAGCGCAGGACGCGCGTGATCAAGTTGCCGATCACGTCCGCGAGCCCGGCGTTGACGCAGGAACGGAAGTCCTCCCACATCCAGTCGCTGTCCGCGGTCTCGGGCGCGGAGGCGAGCAGGTAGAAGCGCGCGGCCTCGATGTCGTAGCGTTCCGCGAACGCGTCGATCGGGATCGTGTGGTGCTGCGAGGTCGAGAACTTGCCGCCTTCGAGGTTGTAGAACTCGTTCGCCGGGACGTGCCAGGGCAGGATCCAGTTCGAGCGCTGTCCGAAGAGCATCGACGGGAACACCAGGCAGTGGAAGGGGATGTTGTCCTTGCCGATGAAATGCACGAGCCGCGTGTCGGCGTCCTGCCACCAGCGCTTCCACTCGTCGGGCGTGCCGCGCTCGCGCGCCCATTGCTCGGTGAACGATACGTAGCCGATCGGCGCGTCGAACCACACGTACAGCACTTTTCCCGGCTCCGCGCCCGGCGTGTCCTCGGGCAGCGGCACGCCCCAGCGCATGTCGCGCGTGATCGGCCGCGGCTCGATCGACTTCAACTGGTTGCCGATGAAGCCCGTGACGTTCGGTTTCCACTCGTGTCCCTGGAACCAGGCGCCGAAACCGTCGTCGCGCAGCTTCGGCAGGTCGAGGTACCAGTGCTTCGTCGCGCGCTTCTCAGGGACCGTGCCGCAGATCTTGCACGCGACCGTCTTCATCTTGAGCGGCTCGAGTTCCTGGCCGCAGTTCGGACACTCGTTGCCGCGTGCGGCCGGATGTCCGCAGAAATAGCACGTGCCGACGATGTAGCGATCGGCGAGGAACATGCGGTCTTTCACGCAGTAGAGCTGCTCGTTCGTGCGCGTCTGCAGGTAGCCGTTGTGGTTCAGCGTGCGGAAGAAATCCTGGCTGCGTGGTGCGTGCTCGGGACAGATGCTCGTGCCCGACCACACGTCGAACTCGATCCCGAAGCGGTCGAACGTGCGCTTGATGTCGTCGCGCCAGCGCGCGACGTAGGTCGCATAGTCGACGCCCTCCTGCTCGGCGTTGATCGTGATCGCCGTGCCGTGCTCGTCGCCTCCGCACACGTAGAGCACTTCCTCGCCCTGCATGCGCAACGTGCGCACGTAGACGTCGGCCGGCAGGTACGCCCCGGTGACGTGACCGAAGTGGATCGGCCCGTTGGCGTAGGGGAGCGCGCTGGTGACGAGATAACGCGTCATGTTTTCGTCGTACTCCTGGATCCGACCGGGCTCAGGTGGTCGCGGGGCCCGGTTTCTTGGTTCCGAGCGTGCGCGCACCCTCGGCCTCGATGCGTTGGCCGCGATAGATCAGGATCAGATTGCGCGCGTAGACGAACACACCCGTCGACTGCCCGACGATCCCGACCACGTCCTTGCGCCACACGAAATACGTGAACAGCATCGCGCCGCCGATCAGGCTGCCCCACCAGAAACCGATGGGAACGATGGAGCGCTTGTGCTTCTCGGAGGCCCACCACTGCAGGACCATCCGAAACGTGAACATGGCCTGGCCCAGGAAGCCGATCGAGATCCACAGGAAGCCCCAGGGCTTCGAGATGTTGAACAGCCGGTAGAGAAACCCGCCGTGCTCGACCGCGGCCTTCGTGGCGGCCAGGGCGCGCACGTATTGCGCCGGGTTCAGTTCCACGGAGCCCTGCTCCGTTTCCACCGTCACGACGTCGCCGGACGGCGTCGTGGTGATCTGCACGTCCTTCAAGCGCGATTGCAGGTCGACGTTGGGCAGGTTCGTGAGCGGGTGCCTGGCCGCCTCGCTCTTGGCAGCCTGCGCGCGTTCGTCGATCAGCGTGCGCTGCAGGTTGTCGTCCGGCGGAACCGTGCGATCACGGTCCTCTTGCGCGAACGCGCTCGCGGCGAAGCAGACGATCGCGAAGAGCAGCGCGGCTGCGCGCTCACGACACATCGCTCACCTCCCGGATCGGCAACCGCAGGAGGCGCGCGCGCATCCAGCGCACCGCGAACAGGTCCTTCAGCGCGCGGAACGCGCGGTTCCACACCCCGTACTTGCTCGTGCCGGCCGTGCGCGGATGGTGACCGACGCCGTGCTCGATGACGGAAAACCCGTGGTAGCGCAGCAGCGTCGGCAGGAAGCGGTGCATGCCCTCGAACAACGGGATGGCCTGGATCGCCTCGGCGCGGAACACCTTGAGCGAGCAACCGGTGTCCTTGATCGTGTCCTTCGAGATCCAGTTGCGGATCCCGTTGGCGATCTTGGAGCTGATGCGCCGCACGAAGGTGTCCCGGCGCTTCATGCGCCAGCCCACGACGGCGTCGTGGCCCTCCATCAGCTCGATCATCTTGGGAAGGTCGGCGGGATCGTTCTGCAGGTCGGCATCCAGCGTCGCGATCAGCTTCCCGCGCGCGAGGTGCAGGCCAGCCGCCGTGGCCGCAGTCTGTCCGCGATTGCGTCCGAAGAACACGCCGACCACCCGCGGATCACGGCGCGCCAGCGCGCGGATCATCTCCCCCGAGCGGTCCTTGCTGCCGTCGTCGACGAGCACGAGCTCCCAGTTCGTGCGCGTCCCGAAGATCTCGACCACGCGCGCGTGCAGGCGCTCGAGGTTTCCCTCCTCCTCGAACACCGGCGCCACGAGCGACAGGTCGACCGTCTTCGAGCGGCGCGCGGGAAAGCGTTCGCGAACCTCCCACAGGAGGAGGTCGCGATCGGAGGACGCGCGCGTCGAGGCGCGCTGGCCGAGCGAGGTTTCGGGGGCGGTCATCGCGCCGACATGATGGGTCAAGCGGGACCCGATGGCGAGTGCCAACCGGTCCGGACCTCGCCCGCCGCGGTGGCCGGCGCTTCGTCCGTTCGCCGCCGCATGTCATGATGCAGCCTTGATCGGCGCGGAGCATCGACAGGGCGACCGACCGCTCCTTGGCGGCTGGTACTGGCTCGTTCCCATCGTCGCGCTGGCGGCCATGCGCGGCTTCTGGGCCCCGGACGAGCCGCGCTACGCACAGATCGCCAGGGAGGCGTGGGACTCGGGGAGCCTCCTCGTGCTCCATATCTGCGGCGAGCTCTACCCCGACAAGCCGCCGCTCGTGTTCTGGCTCGCGGGCACGCTGGGGAAGCTCTCCGGCTGGTCGGAGTTCTGGATGCGCGTCCCGTCCATCCTGGCGACGATCGGCTCGGCGGTTCTCACCGCGCGCATCGCGCGGAGGTGGTTTTCCGCGCGCATCGCGGCCTGGTCGGTCGCGTTCTACCTGGGCACCGCGATGGTGTTCGAGATCGGCGGCCGTCTGCAACTCGACCCCGTCCTGTCGTTCCTCGGTCTCGCGGCCCTCGCCCTGCTCGTCGACGACGACGGGGGCGAGCGCGCGCTCACGCGACGCACCTGGCTCGCGGGACTCTGCCTCGGTCTCGGTGCGCTCGCCAAGGGTCCGATCGCCTGGCTCCCCGTGGGTTTCGCGCTCCTCGCCTGGGCCTTCCTGCCGGGCACGTTCCGTTTCGCGCCGCGCCGGACGTTCGCGGCCTGGAGCGGTCTCGTGATGCTCGCCCTGCTGCCCGTGGCGACGTGGGCGTTGCTCGCGATCCGCGCCGAGCCCGCGCTCGCGAAGCCGCTGCTCTTCGGCCAGCACGTCGGCCGCATCACCGCCGGCGACCAGCATCCCGGACCCGTGTGGGACCACCTGCGCTCGATGCCGGTCCTGCTCCTGCCCTGGACGCTCGTGTTCGCCGCCGGGGCCATCTGGGCGTGGAAGTCGTTCCGCGGGAGGGTGAATCCGGGACTCGTCCGGATCGCGATCTGGTTCGCGGCCGTGTTCGTGTTCTTCTCGATCATCCCACCGAAGCGCGACCTCTACCTGCTGCCGATCTACCCCGGCGCGGCGCTGATCGCGGCCTTCGCGTTCGATGCGGCCCTTGCAGAGGGGCGCCTGCGGCGCTGGATCGGCGTCTCGACGGGAGTCCTCGTCGTGCTGCCTGGCGGTCTGCTCGCGACCGCGCCGATCCTCGTCGCGAGGATCATGGATTCCCGTCCGGAGTGGCTCGGCGACGTCGAGAATCCCGTCGAGTTCGCCCGTCTGTGCGTGCTGCCCGGGTGCGTGCTCGCCGCTGGAGGCATCTTGGCCTTGTTCGCGCACGCGCGTTCACGGCCGGCGCTGTGGGCCGACGCGATCGGAGGGGGCACCGCGCTCGCGATTGCACTCGCCGCATTCACGCTGGTGCCCGCCGTCGACGAGTACAAGTGCGCGCGCAAGCTCGCCTCGATCGTCGCGGCGCGACCGGAACGCCCGAGCCTCGTTTCGTGCGCCGGCGTGCGCCCCGAGGGCATTCGCTTCTACGGCGGCGTGCCGGCCCGCGGCGGCGGCGTCGAGGAGGCGCTCGCGCGCGAGGGCGCCGCGTTCCTCGCGTTGTGCAGCGAGAAAGAGTTCGAGATCCTCTCGCCCGACGTGCGCGGCGCGGTGCGTGAAGTCGGACGCGCGCGCGTGGGCCGGCGTTCCGTCCTCGTGCTCGTGCGCGCGGGGCCCTGATCAGGCCGCCTTGGGTGCGCCGTGACGCGGCAGGTGCAGCGTGAAACGCGCTCCGCCGGTTGGCGAGGACTCGACCTCCACGCGACCGCCGTGCTCCGTCACCGCACTCTTCGTCAACGCGAGCCCGAGTCCGTAGCCGAGCCGCCGGCCCTGGGCCGACGGGCCGCGGAAGAAGGGCTCGAAGATGCGCTCACGCATTTCCACGGGCACACCCGGTCCCTGGTCGTCGACGCACACGACGACCTCGTCGCTCCGGCCCTCGATGCTGACCTTCACGCTGCCCCGGGGCGGGCTCCACTGGATCGCGTTCTGAGCCAGGTTGCGTACCGCGCGGAGCAGCGCCTCGCGATCGCCGCGCAGCGACGTGTCGCCGTGCGCCTCGAGCTCGAGCGACAGTTCGTTGCGTTCGGCGAGGATGCGCTCGCGCACGCCGCGCCGCAGGCTCGCATGACTGCGCGAGGCGCGCTGGTCCTCGAGCACGACCTCGAGCGCCGGATCGCGACCGATGAGCGTGCGCCCCGGGCGCAGGCGCAACGCGTGCGGCGGCGCACCGGCGGGCGTGTGGAGCAGCCA
>JBGATY010000155.1:0-9029 GCA_044228955.1 Planctomycetota bacterium
AACATCGATGCAACTCATGTCTAGCCGGCTGTCGTGGGGAACAAAGGAGCAAACGAGCCCAGTTGCGCGCCCGCTACCCGTGGTTGCGCAAGGGCATCGCCGACGCGCGGTTCGTGAAGCCTCCGCTCGTCGAGGGGGCCCGAGCGCGCGCCGAGGTCGTGTCGCACGGCACGCTGCTCAGAATCGAGTTCGTGCGCGAGGACTTCGCCGAGTTGTGGGAGGGCGAGTCCCTCGTCGCCGACTCGCTCGTGCCCTTCGAGCAGACCTCGTTCGTACAAGCCGGCGGCAGTGGCAGCCACTGGTTCCAAGCCTCCGTCGTCCTCCCCTCCGGCGACGAGACGGGCTCCGCGATCACGGAGCTCAGGATCGGGAGGGAATGGAAGATCGATTCGTTCGGCGAGATCGAATCGAACCCCGAAAACGCGAGTTCCCGTGCCGAAGCCCCCCCCCGCGAGAAAAACGTCGACTGAGAGGAAGTCCGGAACGCGGAAGGGCGCGCCCGCGAAAAAGGCGCGCGCTCCGCGTGCGTCCGGGAAGACGCAGCACGTGTACTCGTTCGGTCCGAACGGGGCGGACGGCGACCGCGGCATGAAGAACGTGCTCGGCGGCAAGGGCGCGAACCTCGCCGAGATGTGCAACCTCGGACTGCCGGTGCCGCCGGGCTTCACGATCTCGACCGAGGTGTGCACGCACTACTACGCGAACGGGCGCAAGTTCCCGCCGACGCTGGAGCACGAAGTCGACGCGGCGCTCGCGACCGTCGAGCGCGAAGTCCTGAAGAAGTTCGGGGACAAGCGCGATCCGCTGCTCGTCTCGGTGCGCTCCGGGGCGCGCGTCTCGATGCCGGGGATGATGGACACGGTCCTCAATCTCGGGCTGAACGACGACACCGTGGAGGGCCTGGCGCGCGCTTCGGGCAACCCGCGGTTCGCCTGGGATGCCTATCGACGCTTCGTGAACATGTACGCCGACGTCGTGCTCGGCTTGAAGGCGAAGAGCGAGTCGCACCAGGACCCGTTCCGCGAGGCGTTCGACCTGAAGAAGCGCGCCCGCGGCGTGCGCGAGGATTCCGAGCTCAGCGCCGGGGACCTGAAGGACCTCGTCACCGAATACAAGCGCGTCGTCAAGGAACGCACCGGCAAGGCCTTCCCGCACGATCCGCGCGAGCAACTGTGGGGCGCGATCGGCGCCGTGTTCCGCTCGTGGCAGAACGAACGCGCCAATGCCTACCGCGCGATGAACCACATCCCGTCCTCGTGGGGAACTGCGGTCAGCGTGTGCTCGATGGTGTTCGGCAACCTGGGCCCGGATTCGGGCACGGGCGTGGCCTTCACCCGCGATCCCTCGACCGGCGAGAAGCGCTTCTACGGCGAGTACCTGATGAACGCGCAGGGCGAGGACGTCGTCGCCGGTCTGCGCACGCCGCATCCGATCGAGACGCTCGAAGCGGGCGCGCCGGCGGCGTGGAAGGAACTCAATCGCATCGTGCAGCGCCTCGAGCGGCACTACCGCGACATGCAGGACATCGAGTTCACGATCGAACGCGGTCGCCTGTGGATGCTGCAGTGCCGCAACGGCAAGCGCACCGGATTCGCGGCCGTGAAGATCGCGGTCGACCTGGTGAAGGAAAAGGCGATCACGAAGGAGGAAGCCTTGATGCGCGTCGAGCCGACGGCGCTCGATCAACTGCTGCAGCCCGTCTTCGTGCCGTCCGAGCTGGAAGCGGCGCGCAAGGACGGCCGCCTCCTCACCCGGGCCTTGAACGCCGGGCCTGGCGCGGCCTCCGGCCGCATTGCGTTCAGCCCGAGCGAAGCGGTCGCGCGGCGTGAGCGCGGCGAATCGGTCGTGCTGGTGCGCGTCGAGACGTCGCCCGACGACATCCTCGGCATGAAGGCCGCCGCGGGCATCCTCACCGCGCGCGGCGGCATGACGAGCCATGCGGCGCTCGTCGCCCGCCAGATGGGCAAGGTCTGCGTCGCCGGCGCATCCGAGCTCGAGATCGACTACGCACACAGGACGCTCGTCGTGGGCAAGTGGACGTTGTCGGAAGGCGACTGGATCAGCATCGACGGCTCCTCGGGCGAGGTGTTCGCGGGCAAGCTCGGCACGCAGAGCTCCGACGTGTGCGCCGTGCTGCTCGAGGGTGCGAAGCCGAAGAAGGGCTCGATCTACGGCGCGTTCGACCAGTTGCTGAAGTGGGCCGACGCTGTCCGGACGCTGAACGTGCGCGCCAACGCCGATCAGCCCGATCAATGCCTGAACGCCGTCGCGTTCGGCGCCGAGGGCGTCGGTTTGTGCCGCACCGAGCACATGTTCTTCGCGCCCGGCAAGATCGAGGCGGTGCGCGAGATGATCCTCGCCGACACGACGCTCGAGCGCGTGCAGGCACTCAAGAAACTGCTGCCGCTGCAGCGCGCCGACTTTGAGGGCATCTTCCGCGCGATGGCCCCGCGGCCCGTGACGATCCGCTCCCTCGACCCGCCGCTGCACGAGTTCCTGCCGCACGACGAGCCCTCGATCTGGGCCGTCGCGCGCGAGCTCGGCGTCGCCCCGGAGAAGGTGCACGCCAAGGTCGAGGCCCTGCGCGAGCAGAATCCGATGCTCGGCCTGCGCGGCTGCCGCCTCGGCATCATCTATCCGGAGATCACGATCATGCAGGCCCGCGCGATCTTCGAGGCGGCGTGCCAGGTCGCGAAGGACACGAAGAAGAAACCGCGCCTCGAGATCATGATCCCGCTCGTCGGCGCGAAGAAGGAACTCGACCTGCAGGCGGACGTCGTGCGCACCGTCGCGGAGGAAGTATTCCGCGAGATGAAGATCGAAGTCCCCTTCCTCGTGGGGACGATGATCGAGCTGCCCAGGGCGGCGTTGACGGCCGGCGAGATCGCGAAGACGGCCGAGTTCTTCTCGTTCGGAACGAACGACCTGACGCAGACGACCTTCGGCATCAGCCGCGACGACGGCGGCAAGTTCCTGCCGCACTACGTCGAGGCCGAGATCCACGCCGATGATCCGTTCGCGACCCTCGATCGCGAGGGCGTGGGCCGCTTGATGCGCATCGCGGTGAGTGAGGGCCGCGCGTCGCGACCGGGCTTGAAGGTCGGCATCTGCGGCGAGCACGGCGGCGACCCGCGCTCGATCGAGTTCTGCCACGAACTCGCGATGGACTACGTGTCATGCTCGCCGTTCCGCGTGCCGCTTGCCCGCCTGGCGGCGGCGCAGGCGGCGTTGCGCGAACGAACGCCGTAGGCAACGGAGCCGAACTCGGCCTCGGGTCGATCCGCAGGGACCCGCCCTCCTCGCGATCGCGTGGAGGGCTCGCTCCTTCGGCGACTTGGATCTCCGCTCGCAGCTGCCTATCTCTCGCAATCTGAGTGCAAACGCCTCGATCCGCTCAGTGGACCGGCCCGATCTCGAGCTTGTCCGCTTGCAGCGCATCGAGGATGCGCAGCACGAGGCGCGACACGCGGCGGACCTTGTCGAAGTCGATCTTGTCGGCGTCGTCGGTCGGGCGGTGGTAGTCCTCGTGGACGTCGCTGAAGAGGAACATCACCGGGATCCCGAGCTTCGCGAAGTTGGCGTGGTCGGAGCGCGTGTAGTACGCGTCCGCGCTCCCGAGGTCGGGGAAGCCCTCGCTCGGGGCGAGCGACTCGGTCAGCCGCACCAGGCCGTTGTAGTCCTGTTTGCGCCCGCTCGTCGGCGTGACGAGCAGCTTGTCGGGAGCATTGCGGCCGATCATGTCGATGTTGATGTCGCAGATCGGTCTGCGGCCGTCCGGCAGGAACGGATCGTCCGTCCAGGCCTGCGAGCCCCACAGCCCCTTCTCCTCCCCGGACACCCAGATGATCATCACGGAACGGCGCAACGGCCCGTGCTGTGCCAGCGCCTCCGCGATCGCGAGCATTCCGCTCGTGCCTGAGCCATTGTCGTCGGCTCCGTTGTTGATCTGACCGTCCCGGGACACGCCGATGTGGTCGTAATGCGCCGAGAGGATGATGGTCTCCGCGCCGAGTTCGGGGTCGCTGCCCGGCCACAATCCGCAGACGTTCTCGGCCTGCACGCGGCCGTCGCCGACGATCGCGCGCTCCTCGACGAAGTCGCCGATCACGGATCCGACACGCGGCGTCGCCGATTCCCGCGACAGCGCGAGCACGCGCTCGACCGCAGCACGCGTCAGCGCGACGGTCGAGAACGGCGCGCGCTTCTCGGGCTCCGGTTCCGCTGCCTTCTTCTGGTCCTTCTCGATGGGCCGCACGCTGCCCTTGCGCTGGCGCTCGAGTTGCCCCTTGAACCTCTCGGTCCACGGCGCCCCCTTGTAGTCCGGCCCGGGAGCGATCACGAGCCCCGCGCACTTGGCCTTGCGCGCCCGCGCGGCGACCTCGCCGATCGGGTCGCCGCCGTCGAAACACAGGGCCCAGGCGTTTTCGAGCGCCTTGCTTTCGAAATTCGCCTTCGAGCCCTCGCCCGCGAACACGAGCTTGCCCGACGCGCGGCCAGTGCGCACGTCGAACGATCCGGAGAGGAAGTAGTCGCTCGCGAAGGCAAACGACTCGGTCTTGCCGTCCGTCGTGAACGTCACATTGCACTTCGTCTCGTCGAGCAGGCGCTGCTCGAGATCGTAGGGGTACAGGTACCCCTCGCGGGCGCCCGGCTTCCAGCCGAGCCGCTCGAGCCGCGCGCGCAGGAAGCGCGCCGTGATGCGCTGTTCCTCGCTCGGTGTGTCGCGCCCCTTCATCTCGTCGCTGGCGATGAAGTACAGATCCGACTTGAGGTTCTCCGGCTTCACCGTCTCGAGCGCGGCGAGCATGCGCGCCGAAGTCGGCTCGGTGGGCTTCGCGGAGAGAACGAATGGCGTCGCGACGACCGCGAGCGCGCACAGCGAGGTACGAAGGAGGTTTTGCATCTTGACGTGAGCGCCGAGTGTCCCTGTGTCCACGAGCCCTCCATCATCGTAGGAACCCGCCGTGCACGAGCGTAAGGGGTCGGTAGAAGCGCGCAGCCGATTCCTCCGCTTCGACGCCCGTGCCCCCGCGATCAGCGTGCCCGGGACCGCAGCAATTGCAGCGTCGACGCCGACATTTTCGCCAAGAGGGCGTCGACTTCGGCCGAATTCTCGCGCCGTTCGAGGTCGTCCTGGTTCGCGCGGCAGTATTCGCAGCCGAGTTCGTCGACGTGGAACTCGAGGAACTGCCGCGGGCCGCTCGGCAGTGCATTCGAGAGTCTCCTCGCGATCCAGTGGCGCGCCGGGCACGACACCCGGCCGTCCTTCCACACGCTGGAGACGTCGAACGCGAGCGCCTCACCCGAATCGACGGCCTGGGTGAGATACGGCAGCACGCGGCGCTGGACGTCGCGCTCGAAAGCCAGTTCGCGCAGACGTTTCAGCGCGCGAAACTTGATGCCGGCGACGGACGTCTCGTCGCGCAGATCGAAGCGTTCCCACGTGTCGCGATTCCGCCAACCAGCGGCGAACAGGGCCTCGATCACCATCAGCCGCGTGAACTCGTTCTCCTTCCACGTTTCGTCGACCCAAGCGCGCAGCAGTTCCTGCAGCATGCGCGCGCCGGCGCGTTCGAGGTCCTGATGGCGCACGATGGCGCTCGGCGTCTCGTCGGTCGTCGCCAGATCCTCGACGCTCGCCGCGGTCTCCTCCGCGTCGTCCTGCGCGCCGAACGTGACCGCCTTCGTGCGGCGCATGTGGTCGATCATGCGGTTCCTGGCGATCCCGAACAGGAACTGCTCGAAAGTGTAGGCCGGATCGAACGTGTCGATGCCGCGCACGGCGCCGAGGAAGGCGTCCTGCACGATGTCCTCGCGCGCCTGCACGTCGCGCACGCGGCGTGACACGAAGGCCATCAAGCGACCGCAGAACTGCCTCTCGACCGCCAGCCACTCGGCGTCGTCGAGACGCGCGAGCCGCTCGAGGTCCGGTGTCCATTCGCTCGACATGCGCGGGCGTTCAGCCCACTCCCTTGAAGAGGAAGTAACCGCCCAGCACCGTCACGGCCCCCAGCGCGAACAGGAGCGCGAGGAACACGCACATTTTGAACAACGCCACGAAGGTTCGACCGAGGCGCGCGAAAAACCCGGCACCTTCCACGGCCTGGCCGCGCAGGAAGAGGCGCACCAGGAGATCGAGCAGTCCCCGGGCCGTCGCGAACAGGATCTCGAGCGCGAGCGCGATGCTCGCGAACAACGTGCCCTTGAATCCGCCCTGCACCAGGGGCGGAACCGGGATCGTCATCGCGGGAGCCGGGGAGAACGCGGGCTGGATCATCAGGTTGCGCTCGGCGGAGGCCAGAGTGTGCATCGCGACGACTTCTCCCGAGTCCGCATCGCTCACGTTGGAGGCCTTCGAGGAGGGTGGCCGTTCGGGCACCGCGGCGTTCGGGCGCGCCTGCGATCCGGTCACGATGCCGTCCCACACACCGCGCGCGACCTCCACCGCGCCGCGCGTCAACTCGCGCGCGGCGTGTCGGGCCTCGCTCTCCGGGACGTTCGCGCGCGCCGGGTCGACGCGCGTCGAACTCGAGGGCGAGCGTTTCGGCTCCGTTCGCGCGGGAACGGGCCGCGCCGCCGCGTAGGCGTCGATGCGCACCGAATCACCGGGACGCGCGGTCTGGCCCATGTCGAGAAGCAACTCGCCCACGTCGGCGTAACGATCGTCGGGGGAAAGGCGCAGGCAGCGTTCGACCACGTGCCGCAATCCCGCCGGGAAATCACCGGGAAACACGGGCGGTTCGTCGTTCTCGCGAATTGCCAGCGTGCCCGGCACGGCGCTCTCGAACGGCAGCTTGCGCGCGAAGCACTCGTACAGGATCACCCCGAGCGAGTAGATGTCGGCGCGATGGTCGGCGCGGCTGCGCATCATCTCCGGCGCCATGTACTGCGGGGTGCCGCGCCCGAACGAGAGCGTCGTGCGGCCGTCGGCCATCATCTTGGAGAGCCCGTAGTCCCCCACGCGCGCGACGTCGCCCTTCAGGAACACGTTGCTCGGCTTGAGATCGAAGTGCACGAGCCGCCGGTCGTGCAGCGCGAGCACGCCGCGGCAGACCTGCACGAAGTAGAGCAGCGTCGTCGCCTCGTCGAGCGGACCCTGCTTCAGCCGCCGCGCGAGCGTGTCCTCGCCCGCGTACCCCATGATCAGGTACGGCACGCCCGCCGCTTCGCCCATGTCCTCGATCGAGACGAGGTTCGGGTGGTCGAGCGCGGCGAAGTGGCGCACCTGCTCGAGCTCGCGCATCGCGGCGTCGCGCTGGTCGTCGCCGTCGATCTTCAGGAACTTGATCGCGTAGCTCTTGCCGATCGAGGCCTTGCGCGCCTTGTAGACCTCGCCGAACGCGCCGCCGCCGAGCCGGTTGTGGATCTCGTATCCCGGCACGAAGTCGGGCTCCCGGAAGCGGGCATAGAAGACTTCCCAGTCCATCGCGCGGTCGCCGGACATCGTAGATGCCCGCGCTCAACCCTCCAAAGGCGCGTCGGCCGGACGGAAGATCAGCGCGAACGGCGGCTTCTTCGGGCCGCGCGCGCGCGCGGTCCGCGTGACCGACAGCGCGAGCGGCAGCGCGAGCCGGATCTCGGGCTCGCTCGCGGCCGGCGACACGGCCGCGAGCCCCGCCGTGCAGCGCACGCTGACGCTCGCGGCGCCGGCGGTGCGCTCGGCCGAGAGCTCGATCTCGTGCTCGAGGTCGTGGAGCGACAGGAGCCGCGCCGCGCCCGCGCCGATGCGCGCGCGCCCGCCGGATCCCGGCGCGAGGAGCAGCACGCGCGGCGCGCCGAGGCACTCCTGTCCCCCGCCGAACTCGAGGCGCGCCGAGCTCGAGCCGCGCTCGCGCGCCACGAAGCGGAACGCGAGGTTCGCCGCGAGACGGACCTCGTCCCCGTCCGCGAGCAGCGTGCCCGGCTCGACGACCGCGCGCCCGTTCACGTGCACGCTCGCTCCCGATTCCGGCGCGATCCGCCAGCGCGCGCCGGCGTGGAAGTCCTCGACGAGCTCGAGCCGCGCGTGGCGCGCCGCGACGTCCGCGAGGAACGGCAGGTCGACGTCGCGCGCGCGCAGGTGGCCCAGCGTCACGCGCTCGCCGACGACGACCAGGAACTCGCCCGCGTCGTCGACGGCCAGGAGGAAGCGCGGGGTCGTTCGCGGCGGGATCACGGCGCGCGAGGATAGGCGCGGACCGCCGCGGGCCCCACCGCTCTCCGCCGCATCCGCCAGCGCCAGCACCGGCCGCACCGCCGGCCCCACCGCCAACTTCCGACGCGCCTCCGCGAGCGCCGCGAGCAGCGCGGAACCGCGCTCGGGCAGCGGTTCCCGTGCCGGAGCGTCCTCGCCCGCGGGCCGCGGTCGCACGAACCAGCCGCGCAGTCTGCCGAGGAGCCGACGGAGGAACACGCCGCCGCTACGCGGTCCGGCGACGGCCATTTCGGGGCCCGCCGGCGCGCGCCCGCTCGCGCCGGGATCAGGCCGCGACCACGCCGCCGCCCTCGGCGCGCGCTTCGAGGAACGCGCGGCGCGCGCGGCCGAACAGGTCCTCGCGGCGCTTGACGTCCGTGTGCGGGCACGTGCTGATGCCCACCGAGATCGCGATCGGGTCGCCGACCAGGTCCTTCAGGCCGCGCTTCTGCGAGGCCTCGCCCACGCGGCGCGCCATCGTCGCCGCGCCCTCGGGCCCGGTGTTCGGCAGGAGGAACAGGAACGACGTCTCGTCGAAGCGGCCGAGCACGTCCGTGTCGCGCGACGTCTCGAGGAAGATCGCGGCCAGCTCGCGCAGGACCGGTTCGGCGACCGAGCCCTCGTAGCCGAGCAGCACGCACGACAGCGGGGAGCCGAAGCGCTGCGCGCGCTTGTACTCCTCGTCGAGCTTGTACGAGAGGAACGCGAAGTTGAAGAGGCCCGTCTCGCGGTCCGTCAGCACGGCGACGAGGTTGTCCTCGGGCTTGCCGGCCAGGGTCTGCAGCAACTCCTCGGGCGCGAGCCCGGCGCCGGTCTTGCCGCGCGCTTCCGACGGCAGCGCGGGGCGCGGACCGCC
>JBGATY010000156.1:0-8858 GCA_044228955.1 Planctomycetota bacterium
CTCGTCGCCACCCGGGCGGAGAGCTCTTCGGTCCAGCGCGGATTCGTGCCTCAGGAGCGCTCGAGATTCGAGAGCGAGATCATGACAGTGCTCGCCGGCGTGCATGGCGATCTCGAACGCCGCGGTGCTGACGCGGCCGGCGTCGGAGGGGTGTGGAACCGCGCTTCTGACTCGGGCATCCTCGGCGCGATGAGCGCTTGGTTCGTGTACCTGATCCGCGCGTCTGACGACGTGATCTACACGGGGATCACGACCGACGTCGAGCGCCGGTTCGAGCAACACGTCGCGGGGAGCGGAGCGAAGTTCCTACGCGGTCGCGGGCCACTGCGGATCGTGTTCCGCCGACGCCTCGGGGATCGGAGCCTTGCGCAGCGAGTCGAAGCCCGATTGAAGAAGCTGACTCGCGCGGACAAGGAACGATTGGTCCAGACTGCGCCCTCGCGTCAGCGCCTGATCCGCATGCTCGAGAACGGTGCGCGGCGATGACGAGTCGGGCCGTGATTCGACTCCGCGCCTCGCGAGAACGGTAGGATCCTGCCCCATGTCGTCACCCATCCCCGAAGAACCGGCCGACTGCGGCGTTCCCGCAGCGGATCCTCGCGAATGCAATCGGACGGCTCGAGGCCGCTGAAGGCGGAGCACACGCGATGTTCATCCACTGGGAAAGCAAACTCGAGACCGGGCAGCCGCTCATCGATGCCGAGCACCGGCTGCTCTTGATGCTCTTTCGAAAGCTCGACATCGGCATCAAGACGCATCAGTCCGAGGCGACGCTCAAGCAAGTCATCCTCGAGGTGAAGAAGTTCGTCGAGTTCCACTTCACCAGCGAGGAGAACCTGATGCGGGAGACGGGCTATCCCGCGTTCGAGGCGCACCAGAAGCTCCACGCGGAGTTGTTGGAGGAACTCAACGTCCTCGTTGCCCGGGTGGTTTCCCGCCGAGAGTTCCCCGACGAGCTGCTCGCGTTCTTGAACCACTGGCTCATCGATCACATCGCGAAACACGACCAGGCCCTGGCCCGGTTCGTGAGCGCTTCCGCCTCTCGACCGGTCGCGGAGATGTCGTACGCCGAGTTCCTGCTGCCGCTGACGCCGGGCGCGGACCGCGAACGCTGACGCTGGGCGGCGCGTGGATCCAAGCCCTGTCGCTCAGGTCAGCAGCTTGCCGAGCAGTTCCTGCGTCTTCTTGCCGTCGATCTGGCCCTTGTACTTGGCCATCACGGCCTTCATCAGGGTGCCCATGTCCTTCTTCGACGTGATTTTCAGTTCCGTCATGAGCGCCTTGATCGCCGTCTCGGCCTCCGCGTCGGACAGGGACTTGGGCAAGTAGCCCTGGATCACCGCGAGCTCGGCCTTCTCCTTCGCCACGAGGTCCGCACGCCCGGCTTTTTCGAACTCGGCGATCGACTGTTGGCGCATCTTCACCGCCTTCAAGAGCACGTCCTGTTCGATGTCGGGCGTGATCGTCTTGCCCTCCTGCACGTCGAGGCGTTTGAACTCCGCGAGCAGGAGCCGCAGCGTGTCGCGCACGACCTCGTTCTTGGCGAGCATCGCGGTCTTCACGTCGGACTCGAGTTTTTCCTTGAGGGCCATGCGATCAATCCTCGCCGCCGTCGTCATCGCGCGGCTCAGGGGTTTCTTCGTCGTCCTCGACTGTGTCGGCTTCTTCACCTTCGCCCGCGGGGTCGGTGATCACGACGGGTCGCGCACGCGCTTCGCTGGCGTAGCGTTCGAGGTCGGTCTCGGACACGACTTCGAGCGCCACGAGCTTGTCACCGTCCTTCAGGTTCACGAGGCGCACCCCTTGGGTATTGCGGCCGATGGTGCTGATTTCCGCCACCGGCGTGCGCACGAGCATTCCGGACGACGTGATGAAGAGCACGTCGTCGCCTTCGCGGCACAGCGCGACCGACACGACCGAGCCGTTGCGCTCCGTCGTCTTGATGTCGATGACGCCTTGGCCGCCGCGGCCCTTGATCGGGTACTCGGAAACGAGCGAGCGCTTGCCGTAGCCGTTCTCCGTACCGGTGACGAGCGCCGCGTTCTCGTCGTTCGCCACCACGACGCCGACGACCTTGTCCTCGCCCAGGAGGCGGATGCCGCGCACGCCATAGCTCGTACGGCCCATCTCGCGCGCCGCCTTCTCGTCGAAGCGAATCGCCTGGCCGTCGCGCGAGCACAGGATCAACGTGTCGCCCGGCTTGGTGAGCGTCACGGCGACGACCGCGTCGCCTTCGTCGAGCAGGATGGCCTTGATGCCGCCCTTCTTGGGCCGTGAGTACTTCTCGAGCTTCGTCTTCTTGACCGTGCCGCCGCGCGTCGCGAAGAACACGCACGATTGCGAATCGAACTCGCGCACGCGCAGGACGTTCGTGATCTCCTCGCCCTCCTCGAGGGGCAGGAGGTTCGTCATCGCCCGACCCTTGCTGGTGCGCGTCGCTTCGGGGACCTGGTAGACCTTGAGCCAGTAGACCTTGCCCTTGTTCGAGAAGTTGAGCAGGTGGTCGTGCGTGCCGGCCGCGAACAGCGCCTTGAGCGCGTCGCCTTCCTTCGCTTCCGAGCCCTTGATGCCGCGGCCCCCGCGCCCTTGAGCGCGGTAGACCTCGAGCGGCGTGCGCTTGATGTAGCCGTCCTGACTGACGGTCACGACCATCATCTCCTCGGTGATGAGCGCCTCGATGTCGAACGAGGAGTCGATTTCCTCGTCGGAAATCGTCGTGCGGCGCTCGTCGCCGTAGCGCTTCTCGATGTCGTCGAGGTCGGCGCGGATGATCTCGACCACGCGGGCGTCGCGGGCCAGGATGTCCTTGAAGTCGACGATCTCCGCGGCGAGCGCGTTGTACTCCTCGATCAACTTGTCGCGCTCCAGGCCCGTCAGGCTGCCGAGGCGCATGTCGACGATGGCCTGGCTCTGACGCGAGCTCAGGCCGAAGCGCGCCGACAGTTCGTTCTTGGCCGCGTCGCGATCCTTGCTGGCGCGGATGATCTTGATGACTTCGTCGATGTTGTCGACGGCGATCCGCAAGCCCTCGACGATGTGCATCCGCTCCTCGGCCTTGCGCAGCAGGAACTGCGTGCGGCGGCGGATGACATCGCGGCGGTGCTTGATGTACGCGTCGAGCAGCCCGCGCAGTGTCAGCGTGCGCGGCTGGCGGTCGTCGATCGCCAGATTGATGATCGAAACCGTCTGCTGGAGCGGTGTGTACTGGAAGAGCTGGTTGACGATGACCTGCGGGTCCTCGTTCTTCTTCAGCTCGATGACGAGGCGCAGGCCGTCGCGGTCGGACTCGTCGCGCACGTCGGAGATGCCGGTGATCCGGCCATCCTTCACGACTTCGACGATCTTCTCGATGATCGCCGTCTTGCGCACCTGGAACGGGATCTCGGTGACGACGATTTGCTGCTTCGTCTTCGTGTCTTCGATCGCGTACTTGCCGCGCAGGCGCAACAGGCCGCGTCCGGTCGCGTAAGCCTGAACGATGCCGTTCTTGCCCATGATGATCCCGCCGGTCGGGAAATCAGGGCCCTTCACGATCGCGCACAATTCCTGGATCGTGACCTGCGGATCGGCGAGCACCGCGCGCATCGCGGCGCAGATCTCGCGCAGGTTGTGCGGCGGCAAACTGGTCGCCATGCCGACCGCGATGCCGTCCGATCCGTTGCACAAAAGGTTGGGGAAACGGCCGGGCAGCACGGACGGTTGCATCCGCGTGTCGTCGTAGTTCGGCTCGTGGTCGACTGTGTCCTTGTCGAGGTCCGCCATCATCTCGACGGCGGTGCCGGCCATGCGCGCTTCCGTGTAACGCATCGCGGCGGGCGGATCGCCGTCGATCGAACCGAAGTTGCCTTGTCCGTCGACGAGCGGATAGCGGAGCGAGAAGTCCTGCGCCATGCGCACGAGCGTCGGGTAGACGACCGCTTCACCGTGCGGGTGGTAGTTGCCGGACGTGTCGCCGGCGATCTTCGCGCACTTCCTGTACTTGGCGCGCGGCGTCAAGTTCAGGTCGTTCATCGCGACGAGGATGCGTCGCTGCGACGGTTTGAATCCGTCGCGCACGTCGGGCAACGCGCGTGAATGGATGACGGAGAGAGCGTACGTGAGGTAGCTCTCCTTCATCTCGCGCTCGATCACCCGCGGCGTGATCTTGCCCGCGAAATGGGGCGTCTTGATTTCTTCCGTTCCGCTCATGACTGCTGCGATCCAGGTTCCGGTGCCGTCCGCCTCGAACACCCCCGGGGGGCGTCACGCGAAAGCGCGCGACAATCGTGGGCGGACAGCGGGTGCGAGCCGGGTATTATCCGCAGGTTCGGAGCGCAGTTCCAGCCGCGTTTCGGGCCGATTTTCCGCGCGAAAGCCCCGCCGACCACCCCCCATGACCAAAGCCGCCCCGTCCCCCATCGCCACGGCCCTCGGACGCATACCCTCGGGCCTCTACGTCGTCACCACGGGCCTCGAAAAGCGCCCCGTCGGCTTCCTCGGGTCGTTCGTGCAACAGGTCGGATTCGAGCCTCCGACCGTGTGCGTCGCGATCGCGAAGGACCGTCCGCATCTGGAGGAATGTCTCGGGAGCGGGCGCTTCGCGCTTTCGATCCTCGACGAGACCAGCCAGTCGCTCAAGCGCGCGTTCCTGAAGCGCCAGGCGGAGGGCGATTCGGCGTTCGACGGTCTGAACGTGGGCCACGCGCGCTCCGGCACGCCCGTCCTGCTCGACGCGCTGGCTTGGATCGACTGCCGGATCACGGGCCGCCACGACGCCGGGGACCACTCGATCCTGTTCGGCGAGGTCGTCGAGGCGCACGTGCAGCGCGCCGGCGAACCCTACGTCCACCTGCGCAAGAACGGGCTCTCCTACTGAGGGTCGGAGCGCGCGGCGAGCTCGACGAGTCGCTGCACGAGCGCGTTGGGCAGGTTCACGGCCCCGTGTTCGCCGATGTAGGCGTCCATCGCATCCATCTCGTCGTCGCCGCGCAGCGCGCCCAACTGCAACCACTCGCGCGCCTCCTCTGGAGCGCCCTTCCGCAAGGCTTCGAGCGCGCGACGAGCCAGTGCGGACGGCGACGAATCCGCGCGCGTTTCGTAGGCCCGTTCGACGGCCGCGCGCAGCAGAGGATCGATTTCAGGCGCCCGCTCGGCCCGTTCTCGAGCGCTCTCATAGCGGCCGAGCCGCAGGTCGGCACGCACTTCGTCAGCCGGGTAGTTCTCGAGGAGGCGGTGAACCTGGAGCACGCCTGTCACGACGAACAGCAGGACCCCTGCATAGGTGTAGCGCTTCAAGTCGCGGCGCAAGCGTCGACCGACGTTCGGGTCGGCCTGCGCACGCTCCAGGAACGCGACGCGATCGGCCGTGCTGAAATGCCGCCAGCCGGCGATGTCGCGGAAGTGCCCGCCGACCTTCTCGAGCGCGCTCATCAACGAGCGCACTTCCCCGAGGACATCGAGGCTGAACAGGTCCGCGTCGAGCTCGAAGCGTCGCGACAAGAAGCCGAACGCGAGCAGCGCTGGCCCCATGATCCCGAGCAGCGTCAAGCCGGCCCAGACCGGTGCATCCGAGAAGTAGTGTTGCGCGATCAAATCGCCGAGCATCACGAATCCGAGCATGAACACGGTGAAGATCGGCACGTGGCGCCGGAACGCATGTCCCATCTCGTGCGCGAACACCGCCGCGAGCTCGGACGGACTCATCTGCGCGAGCAGCGAATCCGAGAACAGGACGATGCGACTCTTCTTCGTGAGCCCGACGATCAACGCGTTCGCCGTCGAATGACCGGTCTTCCACACGTAGATGCGCGGATGCTCGAAGCGCGCCAGCTCGGCGACGGACAACAGCAGATCGCGCTGCGGCCCCTCGGGCACCGGCTCCATGTCCCACGTCCACGTGAGCAGCCGTGGCAGCATCCAACCGATCGTGCCGAGGATCACGAGCACGAAGAGCGCGCTCCACACGCCGACCGTCTCGATCCGCACGCGCAGCGGCTCCGACAGTCCGATCAGCGACGACACCAGGAAGTAGATCGCCAGCGGAGCGATGCCGAAGGCGAGCATGCGCCATTGGAAACGGCGCCACGTCGCACGCTCGCTCCGCGGCGAGGCGACCAACGACCGGGCGTGGATCGCGACGAATTCGTACACGAGGAACGGCGCGATCAGGAGTGCCGCGGTCCAGTCGGGCCACACGAGGAACGACGTCTGGTGCCCGGTCCAGCCGGCAACGCTCGCGGACCAGCCGCAGACGGTGAGCGCGATCACGTAGGCGAGCGGCGCGCTCCACGACAGCAATGCGTAGAGCTTCTCGCCCAGCTTGAAACGGCCGGTCAGGAACGCCTGGTGAGCCAGTGCCGCGCAGACGAGTGGCGCCAGCCCGAGAAGGATCACTCCGAGCACGGACTCGTCGCCGGTCGAGACACCCGACTCGACGAGGGCTTGCGCGAAAAGCGCGAGCACGATGTGCGCCATGTAGCCCATGCGATGGGGTCGGCCCTCAGGCGCGGTTCGCCTTCGTTCCCGGCGACCACTCGAAGCTCGCGATCTCTTCGACGGGCCCGGTCAGGAACACGCCCCCCTGCCCGTCGCCTTCGATCTCGAGCGTTCCGCCGGGCAATTCGATGCGCACCGGGAAGCGCGCGACACCGCGCTCGACCGCCGCCGCAGCAGCAGCGCACGCTCCGCTGCCGCACGCCGCCGTCTCGCCGACGCCGCGTTCCCACACACGCAGATGGACCTTGCCGGCACGCACGGCCAGAAACTCGACGTTCGTTCCGCGCGGAAACAGGCTGTGCTTTTCGATGCGCGGACCCTGCGCTTCGACCGGCGCCGAGCGCTCGTCGTCCACGAACACGACGCAGTGCGGATTGCCGACGTCGACGAAAGTCCCCTTCACGATCGTCCCTGGCTTCGGCTCGTCGAGCGGAATCGCGACATCGCGCGCGAGGATCTTGGGCACACCCATGTGGACTCGGGCGCGCACCACTTTGCCGCCGACTCTCTCCACGGTCGTCGCACACCTGCCCGCGTCGGTCTCGATGACGAACGCGTCGCCACCGACGTGCCCACGATCCGCGACGAGCTTCGCGACGCAACGCAGCCCATTCCCGCACGTCTCCGGCCGCGTCCCGTCCGCGTTGTAGAGCACCATCGCGCAGTCCCCGCCGAACGCAGGCTTGGTCGCGATCAACAACCCGTCGATCTTCGGCTCGACGTCCCGACACATCGCACACGCCAGCCCCGGCAGATCACGCGGCAGCACCCCCGCGAATCCATCGATCATCGCGAAGGTGTTCCCCGCGCCGGACATGGCTGTGAACTGCACTGCGGCATGCTACCCGTTCGCATGCCTGTCGCTACTCGGGCACCGGCCGCCGTCTGTTCCAGCGCGGACGGCCGCTGATCCTTTCGATGGCCGACGTCAAGGCGAGCGATGTCCGGCACACGATGCACTGTCGTGGTCGTGCCTGGCACGGTGATCCGGTACCCAGCCGACGTCTCGCGTCAGTGCTGGTCGGGAGGATTGGCGGTGACCTCGAGGCGAACATCGGTCTTGGTTCGCACCTCCGTCCAACTGGTCACGTTCGAATTCAAGCGGGCTGTGCAAGTGTACGACTCACCCACAACCGTCAGGGGGTTGGCCTGTGAGCCGAAATCGGTCAGTCGAGACCCAGACAGCGCAGCCAAGCCCGACTTCCCCACTGAACCGGCATAGAACGCGATCACTCGGTGCTCAGCACCGGCCCATGGGGGGTACACAGTCAGATGAAACACGGACTTTCCGTCCTCGCTGCCTTTCCCCGCGGACACGGTGATCTGCACGGCCGGCGTGGCCGTTGCTTGGACCGGAACTGCCGTCTGTGAAGTCGTGAGAGGCTTCGTACGCAGAGCTGCTGCCAGAGCGGTAGTGGCCAGGAGGAGAACACTAGAGACGATGATGATTGACTTCATTTGTTGGTTCCTTCAGACCCGGTGGTCAGATACAGGACAGTTCGAAGCACGAATCGCATTCGCCCTCCTCGCAAAGATCCCCCCAAGTCCGACCTAGCGACGGTATCAGCTTGCATCCACAGCGATTCGTGACTTCGGTGCCCTCGGTCTTCAATCTCGCGGCCACCGTAGTGGTGGAGGCTGTCCCGCCTTGAGGAGGAGGCATGTCGCAGGTTGTGTCGTAGGTGACGGTAACGGTCAGACCTGCATGACATTCGACGTAGGCAGAGTGCCTGCAGTTGAAGCCGACGCCGCAACCACTGCTTCCGCCTAGCAGCCCGTTGAAGAAGTGCCCGTCGCGAGCACTCGGCGCTGGTTGAGGATTGGCCAGGCGTTGAGCGCGACGCTCATCGTTGTCTGGTATCCGAGGCCGATCCGAGCCCAAATCGCCACGACTAGCTCGCAGCAGGCATCGAACAGAGCCGCGAATCGGCCCGCGAGCCCGCGCGGAGTGCCAACTCCGAGCATTTTTCGCATTACCAGGCTCACATTGAACGCGGCCACGTGCACGAGGTATCGCTTGAGGATGTTCTCGCGACCTCGCAGGTGGACCCGGCGCATCCCGCCGGTTTCGAGGCAGTGCGCGAAGGTTCGTTCGAGCAGTTCACCGCGTCGCTTCATGAGCCTTCGACCGCGCTTCGTCTTGAGTCGGCGTCGATTCGAGTACGTCCCTTCACGAGCCAACGCACGATCTGACCAGCAGCGCGTGCCGCGTTGCGGCTCACTGACGTAGCTGCGCAGGCCGCAGTCGGCCACCATCTCCATCGTTGCGTTCGAGTGATAGCCCTTGTCCGCGACCCATTCCGACAGTGCTTTCGGCGAGATCTTGTCCTCGCAGCGTGCGTCCTTCGCGACGGCGTTCACGTTCTCGACCGTCGCGACGATTG
>JBGATY010000157.1:0-230 GCA_044228955.1 Planctomycetota bacterium
GTTTCGAGCCGACGCCGTCGCGCGGGAGATGCGAACTCGCGAGGGTCGTTGGCGCGGATGGATGACGGGTCTCGACACGCGGGCCTGCGCTCGAGCGCGGCGTCGGGCGAGCGCCGGTGCCGCGAGCGTGTTCGGTCAGAAGCTCGAGCGCTTTCCCGCCCACGTTGCGGCGTTGTCCAGACGCGTCGCCGCTCGCCACGCCTGGATGGTGCAGCGCGACGCGGACTACT
>JBGATY010000157.1:240-8781 GCA_044228955.1 Planctomycetota bacterium
TGGCGCTTCGTGGACAACCATTCGCATGCGCACCAGGTCCTCGGATTGTTCGACGGCGATCGCCGCCTGGTCGGTTACGTGGTCGTGCAGTTGCCCACGCACGCTCATGCGGTCGGGTACCTCGTGGACATCCTGGGCGAGGACGAGAGCGTGGAGGTCGCCGCCGTGGAAGCCGGATTGTCCGCGCTGCAGGCGGGCGGCGCTTCGCTGGCTCAAGCGACGGCCATCGACGGGTCCTGGTGGTCCAGGCGACTGCAAGGGAGCGGATTCCTCGAGCCGCGGCCGGAAAATCACCTGGCGGTCATCGTGAACCTCCTCGATCCCGCGCATCCGCTGGCCCAGGCGGCACTGGACCCGACGGGCTGGTACATGACCGACGGGGATCGCGACGACGAGACCATGGGGTAGGCTTCCCGCGTCCCCATGGGTGCGAAACACAGACTCAAACTGGCAGCACGGGCTGCGTGGTCACGTTTCCTGTTCCACACGGGAGCCCACCGCCTCGTCGACAAACTGGAGCCGCGCCGTCTGACGATCCTGGCCGGCCACTGCGTGCGCGCGCCGTCCTCGTCGGCGCTGCCCGCCGACATGACGATCGACGGCGCGAAGCTCGAACGCATCCTGTCCTGGCTGAAGGAACGCCACGAGGTCGTGAGCGTGGGCGCCGGCGTCGAAAAGCTCGAGAGCGAGACGGGCAGGAGCCTGGTGGCGCTCTCGATGGACGACGGCTACGCGGACAATCGCACGCACCTCCTCCCGTTGCTGCAGCGGGTCGGCGTGTCGGCCACGATCTACCTCGAGAGCCGGCCGCTCGACGCGCGCGTGCCGAACTGGTCGCACAAGTTCTTCGCGATCCTCGAGCGCATGAGCCCGGCCGACTTCGTGCTGCGCTTCACCGAGATCTCGCGGGACGAGCGCTCCAACATCCTGATGAACCAGCTCGTGCCCCACGGCGACGCCACGAGCTACCACGTCAAGCGCATGCTGAAGTACGAGGTGCCGGCGGCCGAGCGCGCGCGCGCCATCGACGTCATGTTCGAGGAAGTCGGCGGCGACGCGCGCGCGCTCACGAACCGGCTGTACATGACCTGGGACGATGCCCGCGCCTTGCGCGACGCGGGCGTCGAGCTCGGCGGTCACACGGTGAACCACGAAATCCTCTCGCGGCTCGATCCGGCCGGCGCGCGCGCCGAGATCGAAGGCTCGCTGCGCGCGCTCGAGCGCGAGCTGGGGACGACGCCACGCAGTTTCGCCTATCCGTTTGGCCGCCGCTGGGACTGGAACGACGAAACGGTGCGCATCACGCGCGAGACCGGGTGGCGCTCGGCCACGACGACGCACGCCGGCACGAACAAGGCGGGTGACGACCGCTACCGACTGAAGCGCATCATGATCGACGAGAACGCCGAGTTGCACTTGATCGCGACGCACGCGTGCGGCGGATTCGATCTGCTGGCCCGTTTCGGCATCGACCTGGCCGAGTGAGACTCAGAAGTTGTAGTGGAAGGGGCCGGCGGGATCGTCGCTCGTGACCGCGAGCACGATCACGCACAGGACCACGATGGCGATCGGCACGACGATGTAGAGCCAGTATTCGGCGAGGAACTGCTTCATTGCGGATAGACGTGCTCTCCGCCCGGGCCGCCATCGGTCAACACCAGCACGGCGATGACGAGGAGCACCACCAGGAGCGGCACCACGAAGTAGAGCCAGTGTTCGCGCAGGAATCGGTTCATGATCGATACGGGGCTTCGGCCCGTCTGAAGCTTACCCCAGGCTCAGAAGAGCGTGTAGATGAACGGCGCGATGAGCGGAGAACTGGCGGCCACGACGAGGAGGCTGCCCACCGTGAGGAGCACCACGACGAGCGGCATCAAGTACCAGTGCCCGCGCAGCGTGAAGGCCTTGAAGAGCTCCGCGATCGTGCCGATGCGCCGTCCGAGCTTGTAGGCGATGAAGCCGAAGAGCGTCGCCAGGACGAGCACGAGGAAGAGCGTCGAGAGCCGCGCGGGCAGCAGTCGCAGCAGTGCACCTCCACCGAGCGCGATCGCGAACACGGCGCCGAGCATCGCGCCCACGCCGAGCGCTGCCTTCCACCAGGGCGTGTCGCGGTAGGTGAAAGCGAAGCCGCTCGACAAGGCGAGCCACAATGCCGCGAACACGAACGGCCAGCGGGGCAGGGAATCGTCGGCGGGTTCCGCCGGCGGCGGGACCGCGGTCTTGGCAGCGAACTCGGCGGGGATGATCCGCGCGCGTTCGACTCCGTCCTTGGCACTCTCTCGCAACGCGTCGCGCGCATCGAACGCGGGGAGGCCGAGCTGACGCGCCAGCGCGAGGAAGGTCTCGACAGGCTGATCGGGCGACCAGGTGGCGGGATCGAGCTGAACCGGCTTGTCCCAGAATTTCAGGCGCTCGCCGATCGTCGACGGGTTGAGACGCGCCGCCAAGACCGCGCGAGCCGAGCCGTCGATCGCGGCCTTGCCTGGAATCGGCACGACCACGAGCTTCGCTCCGTGCGCCTCGCACGCTGCCTTCAGCGCGACGAGGGCCCCGCGCGTGCGGCCGATCGCTTCCTTCATGAATTCCGGGGGATCGACGAAGAAGGCCGCGGACTCCATGTCGAGCCGGCGCCTGGAGTCGCTCACCGCCCACGAGAGGGGACGCTCACCGAGCGCCGCACAGAGGGAGCCGACCGCCGTGTTCTCGAACCACGGCCTCGGACCCGGGTCGACGAGCACGGCCGGCTCGCGATTGCCGAACGGGTGGTAGCGCGGCTTCGGGAAGCGTCGGTACTGTGACTGGCCGTTCCAGTACAGGTCGTTTTCGTACGGGAAGAGCAGCACGAGATCGGGCTGGAAACGAGCCGCGTTCGCTTCGAACCACGCGACTTCCTGGTCCGTCGACCAGCCTTCGGTTCCGGCGTTGACGACGTCGACGTTGCGGCCCTCGCTGCGCCACCACGATTCGAGCAGATCGACGAAGAGCTCGTCGCGGTCGACCGTGTAGCCTTGCACGAAGGAGTCCCCGAGCGCGATCACGCGATAGCTGCCGGCCGGTTTCGCGGGGCTGTCCATGGGATCGTCGCGCAGGCCCAGCGCGTTGATCTCCGTCGTCACGTGGAATTCGCTGGTCTTGCGCTCGGTCTTGACGTTGGGGCGCTTGCTCCAGCCCGTCACCGGATCGAATTGGTTGATCGTCGGTGTCGGGCCCTTGCCGAGCACGCGCAGTCCGACTTCGAAGAGGCCGAGCGCGAGGAGCGCGCTGACCACGAAGCACATCGCGACGTTGAACGCCCGCATCTCAACTCACCATGGCCGTCACCGAGTCGCCCTCGTGACGCAAGTGGAACACCGTCTCCTGGATCTTCTTCTTCGCGTCGGCGCGCACGACGAAGTTGCCGAGCAGCAGGATGTCCATCCCCGAGAGGCTGAACGTGTTGAAGGCATGTGCCGGCGATTCGACGATCGGCTCGCCCTTCAGGTTGAAGGACGTGTTCATGATCACGGGCACACCTGTGATCTCGCCGAAGCGCCGGATGATCCCGTGGTAGGCGGGGTTCGTGTCCTTGAACACCGTCTGCAGCCGGCCGGACCCGTCCTCGTGCGTGATCGCGGGCAGCACCGCGCGTTTCTCGGGCCGCACGGGGGCGACGTAGAGCATGAAGCGCGCCGGGAAGTGCTTCTCGGCGTTCTCGATCTCGAAGAACTCGCCGGCGCGCTCCTCGAGGACGCTCGGCGCGAACGGACGGAACGCCTCGCGGAACTTGATCGTCGCGTTGAGCTTGTCCTTCATCTCCGCCCGCCGCGGATCGGCGATGATCGAGCGGGCACCCAGCGCGCGCGGCCCGAATTCGAAACGTCCGCGGAACCAGCCGCACACCATGCCATCGGCGAGCTGTCGCGCGACGAAATCGAAGAAGCGCTCGTCGTCCGCGATGTGCTCGTGCGGGATCGAGTACTTGTCGAGGAAGGCCTTGATCTCGGCGTCGGAGTACTCGCTGCCGAGGTAGGCGTGGTCCAGTGCCGGGCCGCGCGGCTGATTCAGGACGTGGTTGTAGGCCCAGTACGCCGCTCCGACCGAGCCGCCGTCGTCACCGGGCGCCGGCAGGATGTAGATCTCCTCGAACGGACCCTGGCGCAGCACCTTGTAGTTCGCGACCGAATTGAGGGCGACGCCACCCGCCATCACGAGCGCCTTCATGCCGGAAATCTCGTGCAGGTGCCGTGCCATCTTGAGCACGACATCCTCGGTCACTTTCTGGATCGACGCCGCCATGTCGCAATAGAACGGATCCAGTGACTTGTCCCCGAGCTTGGGGTCGCGCGCGGGACGACCGAAGTGCTCGGCGAACCGCGGCGAAAGCGTGTTGTCCGGCGAGAAGTGGTACGCGAAGTAGCGCATGTCGTGCCACAGCGAGCCGTCCGCGGCGACGTCGATGATCTCCATGATCTTGTCGACGTAGCGCGGCTTGCCGTAGGGATGCATGCCCATCAGCTTGTACTCGCCTTCGTTGACCTCGAAGCCGCAATAGGCGGTGAACGCGGAGTACATGAGCCCGAGCGAGTGCGGGAAGCGGATCTCCTTCGTGATCTCGAGGTGCCGGTCGCGGCCGACACCCATCGTCGACGTGGTCCACTCGCCGGCGCCGTCGACGGTCAGAATCGCGGCTTCTTTGTAGGGCGACGTGAAGAAGCTGGCCGCGGCGTGGCTGACGTGGTGCTCGGCGAAGAGCAGCTTCGACGAGGGGACACCGGTCTTCTTCGCCAGGATCGACTTGATCCACAGCTTGTCCGAGATCCAGCGCTGCATCGACTCGCGGAACACGGCCGAACTCTTCGGGAACGTGCTCATCGCCGTGAGCAGCATGCGTTCGAACTTGACGAACGGCTTCTCGTAGAACACGACGTAGTCGACGTCGTGCAGCGTGATGCCGCCCTGCTTCAGCACGAATTCGATCGCGAGAGCTGGATAGCCCGAGTCGTGCTTGCGCCGGCTGAAGCGCTCCTCTTCGGCGGCCGCGACGAGCACGCCGTCCTGGACGAGCGCTGCCGACGAGTCATGGTAGTAGAACGAGAGCCCGAGGACGTTCACGCGCGTCTCAGTCCTGGCGACGGGCCATTCTCAGGGTGTCGTTCTTCGACGTCCACGCGGTCCAGTTGCCCGATTTCCTGCGGCGCAGGTGCAGCGGGTCGGCGACGAGGCGGTAGACGAGCGCGAACGGGCCCAGGACCCCGAAGTACAGGACGGTCAGGAGCACGCGCGAGAGCATGCTCCCGAAGCGCTCGCTGAACTCGAGGATGGCCTGTTTCATGGTTGGGCGGGGAGAGGGCACCGTCCGTGCCGGGAAAATAGTGCGCCCCCATTCCCCGGGGCGCGGAGAAGAGGGCGCACAATCATACTCGGCGGATGCGCGCACGGCACGCGCCGTGATCACTGCAGGGTCAGCGTGCCGCGGTGCAGCTCTTCCTCCTCGAAGCGGCCGTTCCCGTCCACGTCGCGGTAGACGTCGACCTCCAGTTTCATGCCCGGGTCGAGCTCCGTGATGAGGCTGCCGAACAGCTCGCGCGAGGGCACGCGCAGCGGCCGCGCGCGCGCGCCCGAGAGCGGTCGCACGGCGTCGATCGCGTCGTTCGGTTGCAGGCCCAGTTCCGCGGCGGGACCGCCCGGACGTATCTCGGTGATCACGATGTAGCTCGTGTAGCTGTTCTGTGGGGGCACGACCGTCTTGACCTTGAGCCCGAGGTGCTCGTACAGCACGCCGTCGAATCGATCCCACGGCGCCAGACGCACGAGGCGCGACTGCCCCGCGCGCTCGACCCTGAGTTCGACCTCGCGGCGAGGCGAGAGGCCCACGCGCGCGAGCCGGTACTCGTCGTGGTTCGTGACCGTTCGACCGCCCACGGCCACGATGCAGTCACCCGCGCGCAGGCCGGCCGTCTCCGCCGGGCCGCCGGGCACGACCTTCCCGATCTGCAGGTGCTCGTAGTCGACCACGTCGAAACCGAGCCAGGTGGGTGCGGAATCGGGCGCCAACATGCGCTCCTCGAGCACGCGCTTCACCTGATCGACCGGGATCGCGAACCCGATGTTCTGCGCGTTCGGGTTCATCGCGTTGTTGATGCCGATCAATTCGCCGTTGATGTTGAGGAGCGGTCCGCCCGAGTTCCCCGGGTTGATCGCGGCATCCGTCTGGATCAGGTCGTCGAACTTCAGCGTGCCGAACGCCGTCGGGATCGTCTCGTTGCGATGCAGTCCGGAAATGATCCCCTGGTTCACGCTGTGCGTCTGGCCCGCGGGATTCCCGATCGCGATCACGGTCTCGCCGAGCATGAGGTCCTTGCTGGTGCCGAGCGGAATGGTCGGGAATTCGCGGTCGCCGACGATCTTCAGGAGCGCCAGGTCCTCCTGCTTGACGAACGAGACGACCTCGGCCGGGTACGTCTTCGAGTCGTACTGCGTGTCGAAGGTCACGGTCAGCTTCTTGGCGCCGTCCACCACGTGGTAGTTCGTGATGATGAACCCGTCCTTGTGGATCACCACGCCCGAGCCCGAGCCGCCGGTGTCCTTCTTGAACATGCGGCCCCAGAAGTCCTGCACGATCTCGAAGTTCTCGTTCTGGATGTAGACGACCGCGGGAGAGGCTTCACGCGCGACCTCCACGATCGGCGTGACCCGGCGGCGCAGGAGTGCCGCCTCGTCCTCGGGGCTGAGCAGGGTCGAGAGGGGCGCGCTGAAGGCGAGAATCAGGGACAGCATGGTGACCTTCCGTGTCTTGGGTGGGGCCGGCGGGGCCCCTGTGTGCAGGGGAGCGTACGCATCGGCCCAGCCCCGTGTGAGTCCGCTCCGCGCACGTCCACGGGTCCGACGGGCGGAAAACGCTTGTCGCTCGCGGACGCCTCCACTAGGCTCTCCGCCCCGAAGTCGGAAGCACCTTCCGGCTCCGTCCGGGCGATTAGCTCAGTTGGTTAGAGCGCTACGTTGACATCGTAGAGGTCGATGGTTCGAGTCCATTATCGCCCACCAGCCCCCCTCCGCGCGGCCCGAGTGCAGCGCACCCCTGAACGGGCCCCGGCCGCGACCCAGCGCGGCCGAGTCCGGGCCCTTCCAACCGAGGTCATGAAACTTTGAAGATCGGTGTCGCCAAGGAAATCAAGAACAACGAGAACCGCGTGGCTCTCACCCCGGCCGGCGTCGACCGCCTCAAGAGCCAGGGCCATACGGTGATGATCGAGACGAACGCGGGCGTCGGCAGCGCGCTCTCGGACGAGGCCTACCTGAAGGCCGGCGCGACGATCGCTCCCGACGCGGCCACGGTGTGGGCGAAGAACGACCTCGTGCTCAAGGTGAAGGAGCCGCTGGCCCAGGAGTGGCCGCACATGAGGAAGGGCCAGACGCTCTTCACCTACCTGCACCTCGCGGCGGACAAGCAGCTCACCGAGGGCGTCCTGAAGACGGGATCGGCCTGTTTCGCCTACGAGACGCTCGAGCACAACCACGGCTTGCCGCTCTTGACGCCGATGAGCGAGGTCGCCGGCCGCATGGCGATCCAGGCCGGCGCGAAGTTCCTCGAGGCCCCGGCGGGCGGCTCGGGCATCCTGCTCGGCGGCGTGCCCGGAGTGCGCCCGGCCAAGGTCCTGATCATCGGCGGCGGCGTCGTCGGCACGCAGGCCGCGCGCATGGCGGCGGGCCTCGGCGCGGACGTCACGATCCTCGACATCAACCTCGATCGCATGCGGTACCTCGACGAGATCTTGCCGGCGAATTGCCGCACGGTGTACTCGACCCCGCACGCGGTGCGCGAGTACCTGCCCGAGACGGACCTCGTCGTGGGCGCGATCCTGATCCCCGGCGCGGCCGCGCCGAAGCTGATCAAGCGCGAGGACTTGAAGCTCATGCGCAAGGGCAGCGTGATCGTCGACGTCGCCGTGGACCAGGGCGGTTGCATCGAGACGGTGCGCGCGACGACGCACGCCGAGCCGACCTACGTGATCGACGGCGTGATCCACTACTGCGTCGCGAACATGCCGGGCGCCGTGCCGCGCACGAGCACGTTCGCGCTGACGAACGCGACGCTGCCTTGGGTCGAGCGTCTCGCGAAGCTCGGGCCGCTCGCAGCCGTCGAGTCGAGTCGCGAACTCGAGACGGCCGCCAACGTGATCGACGGCAAGATCACGTACGAAGCCGTGGCGCAGGCCTTCGGCATGAAGTACGTGCCCGCCAAGGACGCGGTCAAGTCGCTGCGTTGAGCGGGCGGCCGCGTTGAATCCCTTCGAAGCGATCGTCCTCGGCATCGTCGAGGGCATCACCGAGTACTTGCCCGTCAGCTCGACCGGGCACTTGATCCTCGCGCAGCGCGCGCTCGGCATCGAGAACGACGAGGCTTCACGCGCCTTCGCGATCTGCATCCAGGGCGGAGCGATCCTCGCGGTGCTCTCGTTGTTCTGGCCGCGCGTGGTGAGCATGCTGCGCGGGATCGGGGGAACCGATCCGGCCGGACGGCGGCTTTTCGCGTTCCTGCTCCTGGCGTTCGTCCCCTCGGCC
>JBGATY010000158.1:0-8772 GCA_044228955.1 Planctomycetota bacterium
AAGACCGGGATGCGGCTGTGGCCGCTCTCGGCGAGCGTGCGCGTCGCGTCCTCCAGGTTCTCTCCGACCTCGAGCCCGATCACTTCCGTGCGCGGGGTCATGATCGCCGCCACGCCGACGTCGCGGAACTCCATCACGTTGCTGATGATCTCGCGCTCGGTCGCGTCGAGCTCGCGCGACAGGTCCGATTCCTCGATCACCTCGCGCAGACCTTCGACGATGCGGCGCGCGTCCGCCGGGTTCTGCCGCAGCCCCACGACGCGCATGAGCGCGCCGCGCGCCGCCTCGAGGCCGCGCACGGCCCAGTGCACGGGGAGTTGGAGCAGGTGAAAAGGCGGCAGCGCGGCGCGCACGATCGCGTCCCCGCGCCGAACCGCCAAGGCCGTGGCGAGCGCGTCGCAGCCGAGCAGCAGCGCGGGCACGGACACGAGGATGGTGAGTCCGATCTCGAACCATCCGATCGTGCCGCTCGAACGGGCCAGGGCCCGCAAGAGCAGCGCGGCGAAGGCCGCGCGCGAGGCGACCTCGAACACGCCGGCGCTCGTCTGGAGCATGTCCGTCTCGGCCAGGAGCGGTTCGAGGCGGGCGCGGGCACGCGCGTCCGGGGTGCCCGAGAGGATGCGCGACCCGACCGAGCGCTGGAGCGACTTGCGCAGCGTGGCGAAGCCGGCGGCCAGGATCAGCCAGGGCAGGACCTCGAGCAGCGCGACGCGCCAGGAGGAGAGGAAGGCCGCCAGCTCGGGCGCGGGCAGGGGATTTGGAGCGAGGGACAAGCGTCGAGGCGCGCCCCGGCAGGGGGACGAGCGGGGGTGGCCTGGGCCGGAAACGGGCCGCGGGCCAGGAGGTAGTGTATCGCCCGGAGGGGGGCGGCGCCTTGCCGTGGGGGGGCCAGGTGATCCTGGAGCGCTACGAATCCGTAACGCTCGCCAACGCTTCGCGGGGCCCTCCCCTTGGCCAGTCCGGCTCCGCACACTCAGGGCCGCATCCTCAAGTATTGATCATGTAATGACTTAAAGCGAACCTGGCCGCTCGTTCCAAGTCTGGCACGGACAGTGCCTTGAGCGGGCACCATGCCGCCCCGCACCGTCCTGACCCCGTCCGTGCGTCTGCCCCTGTCCGCACCCGTCGTTGGCCGCCTGCTCAAGCGCGGCGTGAGTCTGGAACTCGAGGCGGGAGGCAGCGCGGAGGCGTTCGAGGCCCGGCTCGAGACCGAGTTGATGGCCCTGTTCCGGGACGAGGGGGACGAGGTCGCGTTCCAGGCGCTCCACGACTACACCCGCGGTCGCCTGCTCCTGTGGATCGCCGGGTTGATCGGCTCGCGGCGCTTGGGTCCGGACCCCCTCGAGATCCTCCAGGACGCCTACGTGAACATCTACCGCTACGCGCGCTCCTTCCGGAACGAGGAGGCGCGGAGCTTCCGCGTCTGGTCGCGCACGATCGTGGGCAATCTGGTCCGCCGCGCCCGCCAGCCGAGCGCGGCGCGCTCGTTCGACGACCTGCCCGAGGGCCGGTCGGAGCCAATCGATCGGCGCGTCTCGCCGGCCGAGGCGCTGGTCCACGAGGAGGACGCCCGCTCGACCGCGAGGGCGTGGCTGATCGTGCTCTTGCAGTATGCCGCTGCCTTCGACCGCCTGTCGCCGCGCGACCGATCGGCGCTCGAGATGATCGAAGTACAGGGCCTGTCGTACGCGGAGGCGGGAGCGCGACTGGGGGTGGGGCTCTCGAACATGAAGATGATCATGTTCCGCTCGCGTCGCCGCATCCGGGCCATGATCTCGCACCGCTTCGAGAGCTCGGTCGCCGAACGCGTGTCGGCGTAGCCGAACCCGCTCCGAGGAGAGGAGTGTCCTCGCAGGACTCGAGCTGGAGCCGCCTTCCTTTCAAGGCGCGGTGACGATGCCTGATCCGTCGTAGCCCTCGGAGGAACCGCAACGCACCCCGGGAGGCGTGGACGGCTCGAATTCTTCGCCGAACTTCTGATTCAGGACACTAGATTCTCGATTCGCATGACACCCGTGTCCGCGCCCATCGACCTCCTGGTCACGAACGCGCGCGAACTCGCCACGAGCACGGGGAAGCAGGCGCGGGGCGGGAGCCGGCTCGGCGCGATCGAGGTGATTCACGGCGGTTCGCTCGCCGTGCGGGACGGTCTCATCGTCGCGGTCGGGCTCGAGCGCGAACTGGCTGCGCGTTGGACCGCCGCGCGCACGCTCGACGCCGAGGGCGGGACGATCGTGCCCGGCTTCGTCGACGCGCACACGCATCCGGTGTTCTTCGGCACGCGAGAGGACGAGTTCGAGATGCGCACGCGCGGCTCGACCTACGTCGAGATCGCGAACGCCGGCGGAGGGATTCTCTCCTCGGTCAAGGGCGTGCGTTCCGCCTCGAAGGAGCAGTTGCTGGCGCTGCTGCTCGCGCGGCTCGATCGATTCCTCGAGCTCGGCACGACCACCATCGAGGCCAAGACCGGCTACGGACTGTCGACTGCGGACGAGCTGAAGTGCCTCGAGGTGATCCGCGAGGCTGCGCGGATTCATCCCGTCGAGATCGTGCCCACGTTCCTCGGCGCGCACGATTTCCCGCTCGAGTTCCGCGAGAGGAAGTCCGCCTACGTCGACGTGCTCGTCGACGAGATGCTCCCCGCGGTGGCCGCGGCGAAGATCGCCGAGTACTGCGACGTGTTCACGGAGAGCCACGTGTTCGGCCTGGCGGACTCGCGCCGCATCCTCACTCGCGCCGTCGAGCTCGGACTGCGTCCGCGGTTGCACGCCGATCAACTCTCGCTACTCGGAGGCGCGCGGCTCGCGGCCGAGATGAAAGCGTCGAGCGCGGACCACCTCGAGTTCGTCGACGACGGCGGGCTCGAGGCGCTGCTCGAGGCCGGCGTGGTGCCGATTCTGTGCCCGGTCGTGCCGCTCTACCTGCGCATCGAGCGCGAAGCGCCGGGGCGGCGCATGATCGACCGCGGGCTCCCCGTCGCGATATCGACCGACTTCAATCCGGGCAGCTCGTACCTTCAGAGTCTGCCGACGGCGATGGCCTGGGCCGCCTTGCGCTACCGCATGACCGCGGGCGAGGCCCTGACCGCCGCTACTCTCAACGCCGCCGCCTCCCTGGACCGGGCTCATCGCATCGGCACCCTCGAAGTCGGGAAGGACGCCGATTTCGTCGTCCTCGACGTGCCGAATCACCGCCACCTCGTCTACGAGCACGGCCGCAACGCCGTTCGCGCGGTCGTGAAGAAGGGCCGCGTCGCCTGGCGTCGCTCCTGACTTGGCGAGGCTCCCCAAACCGTGTCCAATGGCAGCATGAGCCTCGTCGAGTGCGTTCCCAATTTCAGCGAAGGTCGTGACAAGCAGCGCGTCGAGCGCATCCTCGACGTGATCCGTGGCGTACCCGGGGTCAAGCTCATCGACTGGAGCATGGACGCGTCCCACAACCGCGCCGTCGTGACCTTCGTCGGTTCGCCGAGCGCCGCCTCGGAAGCCGCGTTCCGCTCCATCGCGAAGGCAAAGGACCTGATCGACCTCTCGAAGCACCAGGGCGAGCACCCGCGCATCGGCGCCACCGACGTCGTGCCGTTCGTGCCGCTCGAGGGCTCGTCGATGAAGGAATGCGTCGACACCGCGCACGCGCTCGGCCGGCGCGTCGGCCGCGAACTCGAGATCCCGGTGTATTTCTACGAGAGCGCGGCCCGGCGTCCCGAGCGCAAGAACCTGCCCGACGTGCGCAACATCGGCTTCGAGAAGCTGCGTGACGCCGTGGCAGTGGATCCGACGCGCGAGCCCGACGAGGGACCGAAGCGGGCGTTGCATCCCACCGCCGGCGCGACCGTGATCGGCGCGCGCATCTTCCTCATCGCCTACAACGTCAACCTCGAAACGACCGATGTCGCCGTGGCGAAGGAGATCGCCAAGAAGATCCGCGAGAAGGACGGCGGCTTGAAGGGGATCAAGGCGATGGGCTTCTTCCTCGACGACCTGAAGTGCGCTCAGGTCAGCATGAACGTGTGCGACTACGAGAGCACGGGGATTCTCCGCGTGTTCGACGAGATCGCGAAGCTGGCGGCCGAGCGCGGCGTCGCGATCCGCGAGAGCGAACTGGTCGGGCTGGCACCGCGTGCCTCGCTCCCGCCCGGCGTGCCGGAGCACGTAAGGCTGCGCGGGTTCGACGCGAAGAAGCAGATCGTGGAGGAACTGTTGTGAAATCCGCCGCGCGACGAACGTTCGGAGTGCTCGCGCTCCTCGTCGCGCTCGGAGCGTTCGCCGTCACGTCCGGACGCGTGGTCACGGCCCAGCAGGCGCCCGCGCCGCAGTCGCCCTCGTGCAAGTTCTGCCAGTCGACCGGCCGCGAACCGTGCACCGAACACCCGCGCTCCGAGTGCGAGAGCGAAGACGAGGTCCTGTTCTGCAGCTTCATCCAGGCCTGTCCGGTGTGCGCCGGCACGGGATGGATCGTGTGCCACGAGTGCAAGAGCGAGGTGTTTCAGGCCGCGCTCGAGAAGAAGAAGGCCGAGATCGCCAAGCACAAGATCGCGACTGAGGGCCTGGACAAGAAGGTGAATCGTCCGCTGACGAAGGTCGAGACGAAGCACTTCATCCTCGTTTTCGAGGTGGAACGCATCAAGGTCGACAAGAAGTTCCTGAACCATCACGAGGGCATGCACCTGTACGCGAAGCGCCTCGAGCAGCTCTACGACGACTACGTCGCCCGCATGACGCTCACCGAGAAGGACTTCCGCGAGAAGTTCAAGGTGTTCGTGTGGTGGCTGCAGAAGGATCACGAGGAAGGTGCGCTCGCGTTTTGCGGTCAGAACGCGAAGGGCGGCGTGAAGTTGATGGGGGGGACGCCCTCGTACTCCGTGTGCGGCAACAAGCAGAACTTCCAGGACGACGAGAAGCTCCACCGCAACATCGTTCACTCGGTCACGCACCTCATGCTCTCCGCCCAGCAGTTCCCGGCGTGGATGGGCAACGTCAAGGGCGGCTGGGTGGACGAGGGGCTCTCGCACTGGTTCGAGGACCGCTACTGGGGCATGTGCGACAACTACTGCTATCAGGAGCAGAACAGCAACGTCGACTTCAAGAGCGGCAAGTACAAACTGGCGGTGCGCAAGCTCGTCGAAGCGGACAAGGCGCCCTCGGCCGCGCAGGTCTTCGAGCGCAACACCGACACCCTGACGTTGCCCGAGCACGCGGTTTCGTTCAGCTACGTCGATTACCTGATCAGTCGCGACGGCGAGAAGTTCAAGACGCTCTGCGCGAGGCTGAAGAAGAAGGTCCCTACCCGCGAGGCGTTCAAGGAGATCTACGGATTCGGGCCCATGGAGTTCGAGGGCCTGTGGAAGGCGTGGGTCCTGCAGACCTACCCGACGAAGTGAGAATCCCCCTCGCTCGCCTGCTGCTGCCGCTCCTGCTCGCGCTCGCCTTCGTCGCGCGCTGGGAGCCGGCGCACACCTTGCGGCTCACCGACGACGAGCAGCGCGACATCGGCGGCGCGGAGTGGCTGATCGACGACCCCGCGACGTGTCACGAGATGCGGCGCATCGAACTCGCGATCGCTGGCAATCGCGTCCCCACTCACGATCGTTTCGTCAATCATCCCGCCGACGGGGAGATTCCCGCGTTCGCGCTGTTCGACGGATTCGTCGCGGGCGTCGCGCAGCGCATGTTGCGTTCGCCGAGTGGCGAGGCGGCGCTCGGCTACGTCGACGAGCGCGCGCTCGAGGACTTCGCCGTCAAGCTCTCGCCGATCCTCGGTCTCTTCGCGGTTCTCGCGACGTACTGGGCCGCGCGCACGATCGTGGACGGCAAGCGCGGCGACATCGCCGTGCTCGTCGCCACGGCTTTCGCGGCCTTTCATCCGGCCCTGATCGCCTCGAGCTCCGCCGGAGTCCTGGATGCGGCCGCGCTGTCCGCGATCGCGTGCGCGCTCCTCGTGCGTTCGACCGTGCGCTCGATCCGCGCGACGGCCATGCCGGCCGGCCTCCTCGACGCGCTCGTCGCGGGCGCGCTCGCCGGCATCCTCGTCGCGAATTCGGCCGTCGGCCTGGCGGTGTTCGCGCCGGCCTGGATCGCCTTCTTCGTGCACGCTCGGCGATCCGGCGGAGAGACGCGCGCCAACGCGCTGAGATCGGGCGTCTTCTTCACGGTGGTCGCCGCCTTCGTGGCGCGCATGTCGGCCGCCGAGGAGTCCCTCGACGAGGGTCGAATCGTGGCCGGCTATGCGGCGGGTGTCTCGCTGATCGTGTTCTTCACCGCCGTGCCGTACCTGCTGCTGCTCCTGTTCGAGCGCGACAAGAAGGCGAGCGCGTTCCGCACGGCGTGCTTCGTCGTCGCGCTCGTCGTGATGGCGACGCAAGTGCCCGCCGCGTGGGGCACGGTCGCGCCGGCGGTGGCCTGGTTCACCTCGAACCACGGTCTGCTCGCGAAGACCACGCCGGAATTCACGTCGCACTTCCTCGACGTCGCCTCCGCCGCGCTGATGCTGGCCACAGTCGGCCTCGCGGCCTGGTCCTGGCGCCGCCGCGCCGACACGGCCGTGCTCGCGCTCGGAACGTTCGCGGTGGTCCTCGCTGTTGCCACCGCGGTCACGGCGCTCGCCGCTCCGCTCTGGGCGGTCGTCGTCGCGTGCGCGCTCGCTCGCGTCATCGACGACGAGGAATCGCCTCGCTACGCGTCATTCGCGGCCGCGGCCGGGATCGCGATCTTCCTCGCGCTGGCCCTGAAGAGCGCCGTGCTGCGATCGGATGCGTCGCTGCGCCAGGAGCGCCTCGATTTCGTGGCTGCTCTGCGCTGGATGCGCGCCAACACGGAGAGCGGCGGACCCTGGAACTCGCCGCGCACGCCGAGTGCGTGGGGCGTGCTCTCGAACGTCGCCGACGGTCCGCTCGTCCTCTACCACGCGCGCCGACCGGCGCTGGCCTCGCCATGGGGGACGCTGTCCGGACCGCTCCCGCTCCGCGAATCCTCGGCTCGGCTGCACGAGAACTCCGATATCGACAGGCTCGAGCGCTGGATGCAGGGCCAGGGTGCACGCTACGTCGTCGTGGCTGGGCGCGCGGCGCGCCGCGAGCGTGAGCCTGTGTCGAGCGAACCCGCGAGCACCGGCCGTTCGGTCGCCGACCTCCTGCTCGATGCCTGCGCGAGCGATCCGCCGTCTGCGCCGCGCGGTTTCGCGCTAGCCTACTGCTCGAAACGGCGGGTCGACCCTTCCGGGACGACGACGCTGGATGCCGGTCTGGGGCGTCCGGTGATCGCGATCTTCAACCGCGTGGGAAGCGACGCGGAAACTCCGCGCGCGGAAGTCCGCCCACGCTGAACTCGGAGAGCGAAACACGTATCCTGGCGGCGATGGCACTCATCGAACCGCGCACGCTCAAGGGCTTCCGTGACTATCTTCCTTCCGCGCAGGTTCCGCGCGAGCATCTCATCGACACCGCCAAGCGCGTGTACAAGAGCTACGGCTTCCTGCCGATCGACACGCCGGCCCTCGAATACGAGGAGATCCTGACCGGCAAGGGCGGGGACGAGTCGGACAAACAGCTCTACCGATTCGAGGACTCGGGCGGTCGCAAGGTCGCGCTGCGCTTCGACCTCACCGTGCCTCTCGCGCGCTTTGTCGCTCAACACTCGAACGAACTCGGCTTGCCGTTCAAGCGGTACCAAATCGCGACCGTGTGGCGCGGCGAGAACACCCAGCGCGGACGCTACCGCGAGTTCATGCAGTGCGACTTCGACACGATCGGCTCCGAGAGCATCGCGTGCGACATCGAGGCCGGGCTGGTCATCCACGACCTCATGCGGGCAATCGGCTTCGAGGACTTCACGATCCGCGTCAACAACCGCAAGCTCCTGACCGGTCTGCTCGAGCGGCTCGATCTCGTCGGCCGTTCGGGCCCGGTGCTGCGCGCGCTCGACAAGCTTGCCAAGATCGGGCCACAGAAAGTCGCGGAGGAGATGGCGACGAGCGCCGGAGCGAGTGCCGCCCAGGCGCACGAGATCCTGGCGCTCGCGAGCGTTACGGGCACGAACGACGCGATGCTCGCGCAACTCGAACCGCTCGTCACCGCGAGTGAACGCGGTCGCGAGGGGCTCGGGAAGCTCGCCACCCTGCTCGGCGCGGTCCGCGCCGCGGGGATCCCCGATCGCTGCATCCAACTCGACGTTTCCATCGCGCGTGGTCTCGACTACTACACCGGTACCGTGTTCGAGACGTTCCTCGGAGCGTTACCGGGAATCGGCAGCGTGTGCTCGGGAGGCCGCTACGACGACCTGGCGTCGCTCTACACGAAGGAACGCCTGCCCGGAATCGGCGCGTCCCTCGGTCTCGATCGACTGCTCGCCGCGATGGAGGAGTTGAAGCTCGTCCCCGAAAAGCCCGCGGTGGCGCCCGTGTTCCTCCCGTACTTCTCGGAGGCCCGCCTGGCCGACTACTTCCGACTCGCGGCGGAGCTGCGGCGCAGCGGACTCGGCGTCGAGTTCTATCCCGACGCGAAGAAGCTCGGGAATCAGCTCAAATACGCCGATCGGCGCGGGTTCCGCTTCGCGCTCGTGGTGGGCGACACCGAGTGGGAGTCGCGTACCGCGCAGGTGAAGGACCTTTCCACCGGGGAAACGCGCACGGTTCCGCTCGGGAAGAACGGTGCGGTGTGCGCGGGGGTCCAGTACGCGCTCACCGCGAAGCCGTAGCCCGAGTTAAGCCGGCCGTCACCGGGATCTTGCGCGGCGTGGGCGCGCGCGTTTGGATCTCGACGCGCAGGATGCCGTCCAG
>JBGATY010000159.1:0-8762 GCA_044228955.1 Planctomycetota bacterium
TCGACAACGACGGCGTGCGCGACCTCAACGGCAACGAGTACGAGAAGGTCAGCGACGAGCTGCTCGTCCCGCGCTTCGTGGCCCATTTCGACGGCGTTTCGCGCCCCGAACTCCTCCTCATCGGTCTGACGGGCAAGAGCTTCACGACGATCGTGAACTTCTTGATCTACAACGACAACGAGGAAGTCTTCTCGGCCCAATACGCGTTCGACTGCTGGGATCGCGTCCGTCTCGAGAGCATCAACGGAGCCTTCACGCAATCGTTCCTCCAGACGACGAACCACACTGCGAACGAGTTCGTCGCGATCACGGGCAACCAGATGGAAACCGTTCCGACTCCGCTCGAGTACGGTTGGTTCCGCATGGACGGCGCCGTGGCTTTCTCCACGGCCGCCTCGGTCTCGGATCCGGCCTTCATGGCGGTGCGCATCGAGCGCTTCTTGATGGGTGCCGTCGCCGGCGCGTCGCTGCCTTACGGCCTCGGCGAGCAGGCCAACGGCGACCTGATCCAGCACGGTCCGTTCCCGGACGCGAACTGAGCTTCAGGGACTGCCTCTGATCAGCCGGGGTGGCGCAGGTGACTGCGCTGCCCCGGCTGCATTCTGGGGGGGGGCCGAACGAATCCTCGGGAAAGGATTGCCGGCTGCCGCGGAGTCGGTAGGCTTTAATGCAACTTCGTACTGGGAGCATTCGTGGTGGCATTTCGCTGCGCGCTTTGCCCCCTCCCGCGGAGTGACGACGGTCCATGGGGGCCGTCCTCGATCCCTCCAACAAGTCCTCACCAGAGAAGCACCATGACCAAGTTTTCGTCCCTCGCCCTCGCGGGCGTGGCATTCGCGGGTCTCGCCCTGTCGGCGAGCGCGGACAGCCTCGATCGCACGGGCAGCCTCCTCCTCTACCCCCTGTTCGACAACAACCGCGGCGGCATCTACACGATCTCCGTCACGAACACGAACAGCGACACCAACCCGGGTTCGGGCCAACTCCTCGCCGGCACCGTCGACGTCGAGTTCGTCTACATCAACGGCTCGGACTGCCTCGAGTTCAACCGCACGCGCCGCCTGACGCCGAACGACACCCTCACGGTGACGACGCGCTTCGACAACCCGAACCAGACGGAAGGCTACGTCTACGTGTTCGCCAAGAGCCCGACCACGGGCAAGGCGATCAAGTGGGACTGGCTCGCCGGTGACTCGTTCCACGTCGCTCCGGGCATCGTCGGCGGCGTCGACATCCCGCCGGTCGTCTTCCGCGCGGCCAGCGGCCTCGCGTCGGGCGCCAACACGGACGTCGACAACGACGGCGTGCGCGACCTCAACGGCAACGAGTACGAGAAGGTCAGCGACGAGCTGCTCGTCCCGCGCTTCGTGGCCCATTTCGACGGCGTTTCGCGCCCCGAACTCCTCCTCATCGGTCTGACGGGCAAGAGCTTCACGACGATCGTGAACTTCTTGATCTACAACGACAACGAGGAAGTCTTCTCGGCCCAATACGCGTTCGACTGCTGGGATCGCGTCCGTCTCGAGAGCATCAACGGAGCCTTCACGCAATCGTTCCTCCAGACGACGAACCACACTGCGAACGAGTTCGTCGCGATCACGGGCAACCAGATGGAAACCGTTCCGACTCCGCTCGAGTACGGTTGGTTCCGCATGGACGGCGCCGTGGCTTTCTCCACGGCCGCCTCGGTCTCGGATCCGGCCTTCATGGCGGTGCGCATCGAGCGCTTCTTGATGGGTGCCGTCGCCGGCGCGTCGCTGCCTTACGGCCTCGGCGAGCAGGCCAACGGCGACCTGATCCAGCACGGTCCGTTCCCGGACGCGAACTGAGCTTCAGGGACTGCCTCTGATCAGCCGGGGTGGCGCAGGTGACTGCGCTGCCCCGGCTGCATTCTGGGGGGGGGCCGAACGAATCCTCGGGAAAGGATTGCCGGCTGCCGCGGAGTCGGTAGGCTTTAATGCAACTTCGTACTGGGAGCATTCGTGGTGGCATTTCGCTGCGCGCTTTGCCCCCTCCCGCGGAGTGACGACGGTCCATGGGGGCCGTCCTCGATCCCTCCAACAAGTCCTCACCAGAGAAGCACCATGACCAAGTTTTCGTCCCTCGCCCTCGCGGGCGTGGCATTCGCGGGTCTCGCCCTGTCGGCGAGCGCGGACAGCCTCGACCGCACGGGCAGCCTCCTCGTCTACCCCCTGTTCGACAACAACCGCGGCGGCATCTTCACGATCTCCGTCACGAACACGAACAGCGACACCAACCCGGGTTCGGGCCAACTCCTCGCCGGCACCGTCGACGTCGAGTTCGTCTACATCAACGGCCTGGACTGCCTCGAGTTCAACCGCACGCGTCGCCTGACGCCGAACGACACCCTCACGGTGACGACGCGCTTCGACAACCCGAACCAGACGGAAGGCTACGTCTACGTGTTCGCCAAGAGCCCGACCACGGGCAAGGCGATCAAGTGGGACTGGCTCGCCGGTGACTCCTTCCACGTCGCCCCGGGCATCGTCGGCGGCGTCGACATCCCGCCGGTCGTCTTCCGCGCGGCCAGCGGCCTCGCCTCGGGCGCCAACACGGACGTCGACAACGACGGCGTGCGCGACCTCAACGGCAACGAGTACGAGAAGGTCAGCGACGAGCTGCTCGTCCCGCGCTTCCTGTCGTACAAGCAGGGCATCACGAACCCGCAGTTGATCCTCATCGGCTTGACGGGCAAGTCGTTCACGACGATCGTGAATTTCCTCGTCTACAACGACAACGAAGAGGTCTTCTCGGCGCAGTACGCGTTCGACTGCTGGGATCGCGAAGATCTCGACAGCGTGAGCGGCGTGTTCACGGACACGTTTCTCCGGACCTCGAACGAGAACGTGAGCGAGTACGTCCAGTTCCTCGGCAACATGGCGCCGCCGGCAGGTCTGCCCAATGTGGTCGAGTACGGCTGGTACCGCATGGATGGAGCGGTCGCCTTTTCGACGGCGGCTTCGGTTCAAGACCCGGCCTTCCTCGCAGTCCACGTCGACAGGAGCGACTACACCGACGTCGCGGGCGCGAGCCTGCCCTACGGCCTCGGCGAGCAGACGAACGGCGACTTGATCCAGCACGGTCCGTTCCCGGACGCGAACTGATCCAAGGGAGAGATGCACGGGCCGGGGCGTCGCAGGTGAGTGCGGCGCCCCGGCCTCATTCCGCGATTCCGCTCGCGGAGATTGCGGCTCGAACGGCCCCTGATACACTCAAAGCAACTTCGTACTTCAGTCAGTGGATTCGATCGTTTCTGGCTGAATCGAAGGCCGACACGCCGCGGGTCCGGGTCGGACTCGCGACAGCCCCACACCATCAGAGAGACACCATGAAGCGCTTCTCCTCCCTCGCCCTCGCCGGCGTCGCCTTCCTCGGTCTCGCCCTTCAGGCGAGCGCGGACAGCCTCGACCGCACGGGCAGCCTGCTCCTCTACCCCCTCTTCGACAACAACCGCGGCGGCGTCTTCACGATCACCGTCACGAACACGAACAGCGACACTTCCCCCGTCGGCGGCAGCAGTCAGCTCCTCGCGGGAACCGTCGACGTCGAGTTCGTCTACATCGACGGCAGCACCTGCCTCGAGTTCAACCGCACGCGCCGGCTCACGCCGAACGACACCATCACGGTGACGACGCGTTTCGACAACCCGAATCAGGTCAAGGGCTACGTCTACGTCTTCGCCAAGAGCCCGACGAGCGGCAAGGCGATCGCGTTCGACTGGCTCGCCGGTGACTCGTTCCACGTCGCCCCGGGCATCGTCGGCGGCATCGACATCCCGCCGGTCGTCTTCCAGGCCGGCTTCGGAATCCCCCAGGGGAACACGACCGATCTCGACAACGACGGCGTGCGCGAGTTCAACGGCGGCGAGTACGACGAGATCAGCGACGAGCTGATCGTTCCGCGCTTCATCGCCGACGAACCCAATGCCTCGCGGCCCGCGATCATCCTCATCGGGCTCACGGGTCAGTCGTTCACGACGATCGTCAACTTCCTGATCTACAACGACAACGAGGAAGTGTTCTCGGCCCAGTACGCGTTCGACTGCTGGGATCTGGTCGAGTTGAGGAACATCAACGGCGCCTTCACGAACTCCTTCCTCGATACGACCAACCAGACCTTTGGCGAGCGCCTGAGCTTCCCGCCGGCTGCGAATGTCCTCGGCGTCACGCTCGAGTACGGTTGGTTCAAGATGGACGGAGCGGTGGCATTCTCCAGCGCGGCGTCGGTGCAGGACCCGGCCTTCATGGCCGTGCGCCTCGATTCGATCAACAACAGCGTCGCCGTCGGTGCGTCGCTGCCGTACGGCCTCGGCGAGCAGACCAACGCCAAGTTGGTCAACCACGGTCCTTTCCCCAACAACAACTGAGCTGATCCGCGAACTCTCGTCGGGGCGGTGCAGACGGCTGCGCCGCCTCGACTCGTTTTCACCGCGAGATCACTCGCGAAACGCGTCCAGTTCCTCGGCCGAGAGCAGCGGCCCGGAGGAACGGTCGAGCAGGTCGAGCGGCCGCGTCGACGCCGGCGCTCCGGAACGCCGCGTGCAATGTTCGACGAGGAAGCGTTCGAGCCAGGCCTCGCGGCGCGGCACGTCGTCGAGTGCGATCTTGGCGCGCGCCTTCGCTTCGCTCACGACCAGGACGCCGTCGACGGCCGACACGTGCGCGATCTCGTCGCCGCGCCACAGCCAGAGCAGCTTTCCGCCGGCCTCGCGCGCTTCGATCTCGGGATCGACGCGCTTCATGTCTCTCGAGAGGCGCTCGAGATCGGGCCGGACCGCCGCCGGAAAGGTGCCGAACTCGAGCATCGGCTGCGCTGCGTCCACCTCGCGCGAGGGGCGCAGACGAACCAGGAAGGGCTCGTTGACTCCGGCAGTCTCGAGGGTGCGCAGTTCGAGAACGATGAGCGTCTGGCTCGAGAGGAACGACAAGCTGCGCAGCGTGCGCGTGGTGTAGCTCGGAGCCACGACCACGACGAGCGGCTCGAGATCGGCGCGCACGTCCGCGACACGCCAGCGCCGAGCCGAAGCCGCGCGGCTCTCGGCGCCGAATGCCAGCGCCGCGATCACCGCGTTCGGCGTCGTTTCGTCACCGGCGTCGACGAACAGGACGAGCACGAGCCGGCCGTCGCGGTCGACGCCGACCCAGTTCGCGCGGCGTTCGGGCGCGAAGGTCGTGACGACCAGGTCGCGGTCCAGGACCTGCAGGCCGTCGACTTCGTGCTCGACGAGCGCGAACAGCGGCCCGCGCGGGTCGAGGATCTCGCTCGGGATGGAGGACTTGGCTTTCATGGTTTCGTTCCTCTCCCATTGGAGCGTCCGCTGGCCAGTTCGAAGCGCGAGCGCGTCGTGTAGGCGAGGGCCAGGGCGAGCGCATCGCTGGCGTCGTGCGGGAGACCCTTCGCCTTCGCCCCCAACAGGTGCTCGACCATGCGAGCGACCTGCGATTTGTCCGCCGCGCCGCTGCCGACGAGCGCTTTCTTGGCGACGGCGGGAGCGAATTGAACGATCCGCGCGCCGGTCGCGGCCGCGCAACCGAGCACGACGCCACGACCTTCGCCGATCCGGAGCGCGCTCTGCACGTTGCGCGCGGCGAAGGCCTGCTCGACGACGATCACCGTGGGTTTCAAGCGCTGGAACAGGAGGTCGAGTTCAGCGCGAATCTGTCCGAGCCGCGCCGGCACGTCGGTCTGAGCCGCTCGCACGACGCCGGCCGCGAAGAGCCGGGGGCCGCGCGCACCGACGACGATGGCGCCGTAGCCCAGGACGCGCGTGCCGGGGTCGATGCCGACGACGATCTCTATACCCGTTCGGGCGGCGGGAGTGACGATGGTCGTGACGGTGGACATGGGACTCGACGAAGGATCCGCGCTCGACGCTTCCTGAGGCGGTACCTCGGACCCTACGCTTTCGCTCTCGCGCGCGAAAGCCCGCGCGCCCGCCCCGATGAAAGACCTCACGCCCGGACTGCAACCGACCTCCGCCATCCTCCTCGCGGCCGGCCAGTCGTCGCGCATGGGCGGCGAGTCGGGGAGTGTTCGCAAACCGTTCCTCGTCCTCGAAGGCCTCACGCTCCTCGAGCTCGCCTGCGCGGCCTTCGACCGTTCGACGGCGGTGCACGAGATCGTGCTCGTCGGGCATCCCGAGGACCTCGAGCGCCTCGAGCGCATGCGCAAGAGCTGCCCTCCGCTCGCCAAGGTGCGCGCGATCGTCCCCGGCGGCGAACTGCGCACCGACTCGGTTCGCGCCGGAGTGGCCGCGTGCGACCCGAGGAGCCGCCTGGTGGCGATCCACGACGTCGCGCGAGCCCTGATCGAGACCGCGATCGTCGATCGCGCCATCCACCTCGCCGGCGTGCGTGGTGCGGCGCTCACCGCGATCCCGATGAACGACACGGTGAAGACGTCGTCCGACGGCGAGAACGCGGAGACGACGCTCGACCGCAGTGTCCTGTGGTGCGCGCAGACGCCACAGGTGTTCCAGATCGCGCGCTTCAAGGCTCTGCTCGAAAAGGCGCGCGAGGAGCACTTCCGACCGACCGACGATGCCGCTCTGCACGACCGCTACTCGGGACCGATTCCGATCGTCACGGGCAGTCCGCACAACTTGAAGATCACCACGAGCGAGGACCTCGTGCTCGCCGCGGCGATCCTGCGCGCGCGCAGAACGGCGAGGACGTCGTGAGCCTGCGCGTCGGACTAGGATTCGATCTGCACCGGCTCGCTCCGGGAAGGAAGTGCATGCTCGGCGGCATCGAATTGCCGCACGCGACCGGCCCGCTCGGCCACTCCGACGGTGACGCGGTGCTGCACGCGATCGCCGACGGATTGCTCGGCGCGGCTGGGCTCGACGACCTGGGCACGTTGTACTCGGATCGCGATCCGCGCTGGAAGGACGCCGACAGCGCGCTGCTCCTGAAGGACGTCGTCGAGCGCGTGCACGCCGCCGGCTTCGCGGTCGTGAACGTCGATGTCGTCATCGCGACCGAAGGACCGCGCATCGCTCCCCACCGCGCGAGCATGCGCGCGCGGATCGCGGGGATCCTTGGCGTGGGTCCGGATCGCGTGAACGCGAAAGGCAAGACGCTCGAAGGCCTGGGTGCGCTGGCCGGCGGCACAGGCGTGGCGGTGCAAGCCGTTTGCCTGCTCGAGAAGCGCGTCTGACGTCCTTGCGATAGGCGCCGGCTCTCGGCCCGATCAGCGCTTTCGATTCGCTTCCAGCCTCCAACGCACGATGATTGCATGCGTAGGACGACCACCACACTCGGACATCCACAGGAGAGAACCATGCCCATCGGTCTGAAGGACAAATCCACGAACGACAAGGCTGTCATGCATCCGACCCGGAACGACATGCCCGAGAAGACGCGCGTCTCCATGATCGCGCTGTTGAACGCGCGACTCGCGGACGGCATCGACCTCTACCTGCAGACGAAACAGGCCCACTGGAACGTGAAGGGGCCGAGCTTCATCGCGCTGCACGAGCTGTTCGACCAGATCGCGGAACTCGTCGAAGGCGGGATCGACGAGATGGCGGAGCGCGCCGTCGCGCTCGGCGGGTCGGCGAATGGCACGATCCAGACCGTGAGCCGCGAGTCGACGCTCGCAGCGTACCCAGTGAGCATCGCGAAAGGCACGGACCACGTCGAAGCCATGGCCTCGGCTCTGGCCGCCTACGGCAAGGTCATTCGCGCTGCGATCCAGACTGCCGGCGATGCCGGTGATGCGGACACGGCCGACCTCTTCACCGGCATCTCGCGCGCCATCGACAAGAACCTGTGGTTTGTCGAAGCCCACTCCCAGGCGAAGTCGTGACGTCTATTCGGCGGCGGTGTCGAAGCCGCCGCCGAGAGCCTTGTAGAGCGCCACGGTCTCCGCGGCGAGGTCGGTCGTGCTCGAAGCGACGCTCGATTCGGAGCGCAGCAGGCTCTGCTGCGCCGCGAGCACCTCGAAGAACGACACGATTCCTTGGGAATAGAGGTCGTTCACGCGCGCGAGGGCGCGTCGATCGGCGGTGAGCGCGACCTCGAGCGCCTCGCGACGCGTGCGCTCGCGAACGACCGCGGCGAGGGCGCTCTCGACCTCGGCGAGCGCGACGATGACGGACTTCCGGTAGGCGAGCGTCGCGGCTTCCGCTCGCGCTTCGCTCGCGTCGACCCGGGCCTTCAGCGTGCCGCCGGACAGGAGCGGCGCAGTGAGGGATCCGCCGAACGCCCAGGCATTGCTGTCGCCGTCGAACAGGTCCGCGAACGTGCGGGACTGCTGCCCGAACGAGGCATTGAGCGAGAAGCTCGGGTACTGCGCCGCGATCGCCTCGCCCGTCAATGCCGTCGCCCGGGCGAGCTCGCGCTCGGCTGCGCGCACGTCCGGTCTGCGCCGCAGGAGTTGTGACGGTAGTCCGACGTCCAGGGTGGTGGGTGCTTCGGGAATCGGCCCCTCGGCGTCGAGCTCGCGACCGAGCCCGCCCGGCGCTTCGCCGAGCAGGACCGAGAGCGACTGCACCAGGGCGCGCGCGCGCGCCTCGAATTGCGGGATCTGCGCAGTCGTGGTGGCGACCTGGCTCTCGGCGCGCGCTACGTCGAAATCGGTCGACATGCCGGCGACGAATCGCTTGCGCGTGAGTTCCGTCGTGTCGCGCTGCAGCTCGAGATTCGAGCGCGTCAGCGCGATCTGGCGCTGCAGGCCGCGCAACTCGATGTAGTTGCGCGCGACCTCCCCGAGCATGGTCACGATCGCGTCGCGACGGT
>JBGATY010000015.1:0-263 GCA_044228955.1 Planctomycetota bacterium
CGAGTCCGGGCAGCACGAGCGGAGCGATCGCGCGCGAGTCCTGTCCGGCGAAGAGCGGCAGGAGGTCGAAGGGCAGTCGCTCGAGTGGACCGTGCGCGCACAGGAGCAGTCGTCCCGGAGCGGCGCCGATCGCGCGCGCGAGCCCCACCGGTACCAGCACGTCCTGGATCTCGGCTGCGTACTCCGTGACCGTTTTCGTGTCGTGGGCCATCGCGGCGTCGCGCCGGCGACGCACCGCGTCCGCCAGCGCCCGGCGCCCCCCC